>JAYSPO010001653.1:0-1680 GCA_043722015.1 Candidatus Kuenenia sp.
TCTGTTTCGTTTCCAGGTGCGCCGACTGATTGCGGAATTGCCAGTTGAGAATTGAAAGTTGTCAATGTCGCATGTATTAATTGTGGATGACGAGCCAGCGATCTGCTGGGCATTTCGCGAATGCCTGACGGACGAAGGATTCTCCGTCGATATTGCAGGAACTGCCGAACAGGCGATGGCCATGGCCAAACGAAAATCGCCGGACGTCATTGTGATGGATGTCCGCCTGCCCGGAATCGACGGCTTGCAGGCGATGCAGCATTTTCGCCAGAAATCAACCTCGGTACCAATTGTCATCATGACGGCCTTCGGCAGTTTGAAGACGGCAGTGAATGCGATTGATGGCGGAGCATTTGACTATCTCACAAAGCCCATCGACCTCGAAAACGCAATTTCTATTGTGCGGCAGGCGACTTCGGCTTCAAAGAAGACGGCTCGGCCGGACCTCGTCGCAATGGACGATGAATTCATCGTCGGCAGCTCTGCACCGATGCAGGAAGTTTTTCGCAGAATTGCACTTGTTGCCGAACGTAACGTTTCGGTGTTGATCACAGGCGAGAGTGGAACCGGCAAAGATCTTGTCACCCGAGCAATTCATCAGCACAGCCATCGCAAGGGCGGGTTCGTACCGATCTGTATTCCGGCGTTAAGCGAATCTGTTGTCGAGAGTGAATTGTTTGGTCATGTCCGAGGTGCATTCACAGGTGCGGATCAGGATCGGTGCGGATTGCTGGAACTCGCTGACGGAGGCACGGCGTTTGTTGATGAAATCGGTGATGTCCCGCTCAATCTGCAGGCAAAGCTTTTGCGAGTTCTGGAGTCCGGTGAACTCCGACCAGTCGGGGGCAGTGATTGCCGACTCGTATCCTTTCGCCTGATCGCCGCCACGAATCGAATTCTTGAACAGAGAGTTGCGGATGGCGAATTCCGAAGTGACCTTTTTTTTCGACTCAACGTTTTTCGTATCGAATTGCCGCCACTGCGGGATCGCATGGATGACATTCCAGCATTGGCTGACAGATTCTTGCGGAATGTTTCCGGAAATGACGGCCAGCGTCTTCGAATCTCTCCGGAAGCTGTAGAGGAACTGCAGTCGCGCAGATGGTACGGCAATGTTCGGGAGTTCCGTAATGTTCTGGAATCCGCGAGCGTGATTTGTCGGGGTGATACGATCGGGCCGGAACACCTGCCTGCTCCCGTTCCGTCGCTCTTCAACACAGCGCCCCCATCAGCGCAATCTGCAGAAGAACAACTTCCCAATGCCGTGGAGGCATGGACGAAAATACGACTGGAAGAACGTGGACCAGCATGCAGCGATCTCTATGAAAGATTTCTGAAGGCCGTTGAGCCTCGACTCATCGACGCGGCGCTGAAACATGTGAACGGACAACGGGGCGAGGCGGCAAAATTACTGGGTATCCACCGCGAAACGCTGCGTGAAAAACTGCGGCGGCTTGACGAAGAGCGGGCGTGACTCTTTGGCTGGCGAGTTTGTGTATTCGTAGGGTGGGACCAGCGAAGCGCAGGCCCACCACATCGGATAAATGGTGGGCCGGCGCTCCGCTTGTCCCACCCTACATACAGATCACGGCTAAACTTGTCGCCGAATGACGCTACAGCTTCGTCAAGACCTGGTTTTGAGGTAGGCCGGACCAAGCGGAGCGCCGTTCCGGCAGGTCG
>JAYSPO010001654.1:0-1587 GCA_043722015.1 Candidatus Kuenenia sp.
TCCGGTGCTGGTTTCCGGAGACAGACTGTGAATCTGTTTGGCAGCGGTTCGATTTCGCTCGGTCACCCTTGAACAAATCTCTACAAGCGTGCTCATGGGAGAGCAGTCAGCCTCCAAAACTGACGCATGGCGTTCGAATCCTTACGCTTGTGCTGCGCAATGCCGACGTGGCTCGACTGAGAAAGGCGTCCGTCTTGTAAACGGAATCATGCTGGTGCGAATCCAGTCGTCGGCTCTTTGATGAAATGCCCCGCGAGTGTGGAGGATGCATGACTGCCTTCGAAGCAGTTGGGCGAGGTTCGATTCCTCGGTGGGGTAATCACGTTCAACAGGTCCTCGGAGTGTGAGGGACAGCACGCGACTCTGCGAAGGTCGCAGACCAGGTTCAACTCCTGGCGAGGACAATTTGTAATGCTGAAACTGGAACCGTCAGAACTCAAGCCGTAGCAGCTCCGTCGTGAGAAGTGACACATGTAACAGTCGAATGTTGTCGTTCATCATGACAAGGCTCGGAGCAACGTCAGGGCATACAGGTCTCCATCAATTCCCAGCAACCGCCCGCCGCTTTAACTCAGCACCCACCGCTTCCACGCTCTGCACATTCACCAGCGCTGCCACGCTCGCCTGTATCATCAGCGGCATCACGTCCGGCTCTTTGACCGCTAATTCGCTGAACACCCCGTACCTGTTAAGCCGCTTCCCGCCGAGATCACACAGAAAACCATTTAAGTATGACCACGTGTCCGGCAGTTCGCTTGCACCGGATCGCTTGAAGTGGTCGCTTCAGATGCGGTTCCGCCAGACAGTGTGGGCGTCTCAGGCAGCCCGCGTGATCGCAAAGCATCGGCGACCTGATTGATGCCCCGATCGCGTGTCAGTATTGTAGATGCGGTGGCGCCCAGGAAACGGACCGATCACGCACAAACGCCGTGTTTTAGGCCAGCGCGGCCAATATCACGCAGCGCGAATAATTCACAGTTAGCCATACAGAAATGCAGATTAACAGCCTTCACTTCAATGACGCAGTGCTGACGGTGATCTGCGCGGGCAGGTTCGGCGTAGGCTCCGAAGGCAACCCGTCAGGGAAACTACTGATGGAAGCAATCGATCGCTGGATGCTCGCTCATCCGGGAGACCGCATCGAACCGGCAGTCATCGACTTTACGCACGTTGATTACACCTGGGGTGACGGGCCGGTATGGTCCCTGCTTCCATTTATCAGGAACGGTCTGACCAAGGTTCGTCTAAAGGCCAGCTCGCAAAATTGGAAACCACTCGATGAGCTCATTCATGTCACCAACCTCCCGTGGTTCGTCGCAGAGGGACCCGATGCCTAACCATTACGCTTTGACTTCGCGAGTGCGGAGTGTGAGTTCTGGTCGACGCCTCCACTCAATTCCCATTCACCGCCCGACGCTTCAACTCAGTGTCTACCGCCTCTACACTCTGCACATTCACCAACGCAGTCACTGCCGCCTGAAGTACTGGAAACGGTTCCTGACACGAATGGCACTGTCGTGGTATTGCATGCGCGCAACGTGGCCTATTGGCGGACGGTAGATTTTTGTAAACTGCCGTTCGCCAGAG
>JAYSPO010001655.1:0-2538 GCA_043722015.1 Candidatus Kuenenia sp.
AGACAACATCCGTTCCACGATCGAAAAAACCGGCGTTGAACGCGTGATCATCGGCACGAAGGCTCTCCGCGAACCGGATTGGTTTGCTGAGATGTGCGCAAGATTCCCGAATCAGCTGGCGCTTGGCCTGGACGCGCGGGATTCGATGGTGGCGACCGACGGCTGGCTGGAAGTTTCCAAAGTCTCGGTGACAGAACTGGCGCAGCGATTCGTCGGCGTGCCGCTTGCGGCTGTGATCTATACAAACATCGCGAATGACGGCATGATGCAGGGCATTGATGAACAGACTCTGAACGACTTCCGTACCCTGGCCGATATGGGGCTGCCAGTGATCGCGTCCGGAGGTGTCACGACAATGGACGACATCGCTGCTCTCAAAAGCATTGCCGCGGCGCATCCGAATCTGATCGGTGCCATCACAGGACGCGCGATTTATGAAGGCACCATCGGCGTGCGGGAAGCAATCGAGTTTCTGAAAGCCTGAGGCACCAATGAAGACCGGATTTCTGACTCTCGACACCATCGAAGCATTCGACCGCGACGGCTACATTGTCGTCGAAAATCTGCTGGAGGTCGAAGAAACGGAGCTGCTCGGCACAATTGCCCGGCAAGACCATGCACTCGCGGCAGCTCGGGTATCTCGTGCCGATGGTGAAGGCGGTTCGGTCGATCTCGTCGTGGAAAATGAGTTGCCGGCAGATTCCATCTACTCGGCCATCGTGCAGGCTGAACCCCTTGTCACTGCGATGGAATCGCTGTTGGGGGATGAAGTCTATCACTACCACCACAAGATGATCCTGAAAGAACCACGTGTCGGCGGTGCATGGACATGGCACCAGGACTATGGCTACTGGTACAACAATGGCTGTCTGTTGCCCGATATGGCCAGTTGCATGTTCGCGGTCGATCGCGCCACCAGGGAAAACGGCTGCCTGCAGGTCTTGCGAGGTTCGCATCGCATGGGCCGGATTGATCATATCAAACGCGGTGATCAGACAGGTGCCGATATGGAACGTGTCAATGTCGCTTTGCAGCGTATGGAGCTTGTGTACGTGGAAATGGCACCGGGATCGGCAGTGCTGTTTCACGGCAACACGCTGCATCGGTCAGATCAAAACGTCAGTGAGAATCCTCGCTGGGCTTTCATCTGTTGCTACAACACCCGCAGCAACAATCCTTATAAAGAAGGGCGCCATCCGCATTATTTGCCTCTGCTGCGAGTTGGAGCAGGTGACGTCGCATCAATCGGTCGCAGGCATCTGCAACGACTTTGATTAAAGTAGACGTCACTCTCCGAGTGACGAAATGCGATTGAATTGGCCACGTCAAACATCCATCACTCGGAGAGTGATGCCTACTATGTACTAAGCCATGCACCGTTGAGCCTGGCACCTTGCCGCTCACGAGGATCATTGCACCCCGGCAGCCAAATGACATCGCAACGCATAAAATCCCTTGGCCTTGAACTTGGTTTCGCTCAGATCGGGATTGCCCCGGCCGTGTCGCCAACGGGGTTTCATCGCCTGCTGCAGTGGATTGACAGCGGCTATGCTGCTGACATGCAATGGGTCGCACGCCGCAAGGATGCCTACCGGCATCCCGATGGAATCATGCCGGGGACGCGCAGCGTCATCATGGCTGCCATGAATTACAGCGACGGTGCTGAGCCTGCAGCCGGTGGACGAGTCGCTCGGTATGCATGGGGATCGGCGGACTACCATGACGTGCTGAAACCGCGATTGCAGAAGCTGGCCGATCTCCTGCGGACTGAAGTACCGACGGCACGCACGCGCGTCGTCATCGACACGGCACCGCTGCTGGAACGTGACTTCGGTCGACTTGCCGGCATCGGCTGGTTTGGGAAAAATACGATGCTGATCAGTCGTGCCATCGGCAGTTGGTTTTTTCTGGGAGCCGTCCTGACCGACATCGAACTGACATACGACAAACCCGTCGAACACAACTACTGCGGTACATGCACGCGCTGCCTTGATGCCTGCCCGACCGATGCATTTCCTGAACCCGGCGTGCTGGATGCGCGACGCTGTATCAGCTATCTGACGATTGAGCATCGCCGGGAACCGATACCATTTGACCTGCGAAATGGCATCGGAGAGTGGCTGTTTGGATGTGATATCTGCCAGGACGTTTGTCCGTGGAATCGATTCTCGCCGGACGACACGTTGCCGGAATTTCAGCATCTGCCGTCAATGAATCCTGTGGACTGTCGTGAACTGCTGACCCTGTCCGCCGCACAATTCGAGACTCGTTTCAGGGATTCTCCGTTGTCTCGACCGGGCAGGGCAGGGCTGCTGCGAAATGCCGCGATCGTGCTCGGCAATGCAGGAGATCGCTCCGCAGAACAGGAACTCATCGCTGCACTCGATGACGCGGAACCCCTGATTCGCGGTGCCGCCGCATGGGCTCTCGGGCAGCTGAATTCACAGGTCGCCGTTTCCGCCTTGCAAACACGTTTGCCAGCCGAAATCGATCAAACTGTTCGCCAGGAGATCGGATTCTCGCTGCGAATTAATACGG
>JAYSPO010001656.1:0-9735 GCA_043722015.1 Candidatus Kuenenia sp.
CGAACCCGGCTGGAAAACCATCTGGCGAGGTCTCGATACTCTCCTCGTCGCCATCCGCGGATACCGCGCTGCGGTCAAAAAATATGGGTAAGGATGAGCTCGGCAAGCAGGACCTACAGAAATCCGCGACTGCACCCAGACGAGATGGAGTCGCTGTTCCACACTCGCAATTCTCGACGGTGATGTGCAGAATGTAGGGAATTGAATCGCCGCTGCCTGCTCAAAAATCCCTCCTCCTGGTTGTTCCATGCCTCCACGTCTTTGCCAACTCTCCGGACATTTGCCTGCGGCGACGATGTCTGGACTGCTGATTGTCGGCTTGTTGTGTTCGCCATTGGCGTGCGGTAGTGATGATTTGCAGGTGGCGGAATCGGTCACCGAATCGATTGTTCCGTTTCTGCAATCGTATTGCCTGGACTGTCACAACGCAGAACAAGCGGAAGCCAAGCTGGATTTGAGCTCCTTCAAAATTGCATCAGATATCACGGCGGGACATCAGACGTGGAATGAAGTGATCCATCGCCTGACAGCGGGTGAAATGCCGCCAGCTGATCATGCACCGCGCCCGTCGGCGGACCAGAGCACCGCATTCGTGGATCAGGTCAGGGCAATCTTGAAGGCTGAGGCGATGCGAAATGCGGGCGATCCCGGCGTTGTGCCGATACGCCGACTGAGCAACGCGGAGTACAATTATACGATTCGCGATTTGACCGGAGTCGATATTCAGCCGACACGCGAGTTTCCTGTCGATCCGGCCAACGAAGCGGGGTTCGATAATTCGGCGGAATCATTGACTCTGTCCCCCGCGCTGATGAACAAGTATCTGGCGGCGGCTCGTGAAGTTGTCCAGTATCTGGTGTTGAAGCCGCACGGTTTAAGTTTCGCACCGCATCCGGTGATAACGGATACGGATCGCGACAAGTACTGCGTGAATCGCATTGTCGATTTTTATCGCCGACAACCAACGAACTATGCGAACTACTTTTTTGCAGCCTGGCAGATACGTGTCACTGCCGGTGATCCAGCCACCATCGTGCCGCACATGGCTGCCACGCACAGAGTCAGTCCCAAATACCTTGCAACCGTCTGGGATGTACTTACCGATACGCACGACGAAGCCGGGCCGCTGCAGATCCTGCGAGCTCAGTGGCGAGACCTGCCGGCTGACAGTAATCGTCAACAGGAAGCCCGCGAAGGCTGTGAACGGATCGCCGCATTCGTCACTGCGTTGAGAGCAAAATTGGAGCCCAGAGTCGAGGGACTCGTTCTTGATGGCATTCACAGCGGCGCGCAGTCGTTTGTGCTGTGGAAGAATGATCAATACGCCGCCAATCGACGTCGATACAGCTCAAATGCAACGATGGATGTTCCGGAGTTTCCACCAGAGACGCCGGAAGAAAAGGCGTTGCTGCTGCCGTCGGATGGAGAGCAGCGCAAGGCGTACTGGATGGCCTTAAAACGATTTGCCAGCGTCTTCCCGGATGCGTTTTACATTTCCGAACGTGGTCGAGACTATGTTGGTGTACCTCGGGAAAAGCAGGAGAAGGGCCGACTACTGAGTGCGGGATTTCACAGCATGATGGGCTATTACCGGGATGATGCACCGCTGTGTGATCTTATTCTGGACGACGCACAGCAGCGTGAGCTGGACGGACTGTGGCAGGAACTGGACTTCATCACGTCTGCGCCCATGCGGCAATACCAGAGTTTCGTCTGGTTCGAACGCACGGATTCTCCGTTCATGCGGGATGCGGAATTTGATTTCGCTCGCGCGGAAGATCACGACGTCACGTCCGAAGACATGATCCATCGGCTGGCGGACGTGTATCTGGCAAAGGCCCGCAGCAATGGCGGCGAAGGCACGCCGTTGAAGGCCGTTGAGAACTACTTCGCTTCGATGAACCGCCAGATTCGCCGGGTCGAAAAAGCACACCTTGAGGCCGAAGCCAGCCACGTTTTGGCTCTGGAAGAATTTGCCGCCCGTTGTTACCGCCGTCCGCTGTCAGCTGCTGAATCAGCGGAACTGCGATCATTCTATCGCACGCTGCGCGACGACGATCAACTCACTCACGAAGAAGCGGTGCAGGATACGATCGTGTCGATGCTGATCTCGCCGTTGTTCTTTTATCGCACCGATCTGGCGGGCTCAACGTCGGAAACTGAGGGATCGATTTCTGTGGGATCTGCCCATCGCACGCCGCTGACTGATCTGGAACTCGCCAGCCGACTTAGTTACTTCCTGTGGTCGAGTATGCCCGACGCGCAATTGTTAAAACAGGCGGCCGACGGACATCTTCACGACCCCGACGTGCTTGTTGCTGAAACTCGCCGCATGCTGCAGGATCCCCGAGCGCGTGCGCTGGCGGTGGAGTTTGCCGGCAACTGGCTGGGATTTCGCCGATTCGAAGAGCACAACAGCGTAGACCGCGCGCGCTTTCCCCAGTTTACGGATGAACTTCGCGCGGCGATGTTTGAAGAGCCCGTGAGATTTCTGGAAGACATGATACGTCATGACAGTTCCGTTCTGGATTGTTTGTATGCAGACTATGCGTTTGTGAACGCGCCGCTGGCGAAACATTATGGGATGGAGTTTCCATCCGGCCAGGATCAGTGGATGCGCGTGGAACATGTCGGCACGTTTCGCCGCGGCGGGCTGATTCCCATGTCGGTCTTCCTGACGCAGAATTCGCCGGGCTTGCGGACCAGTCCTGTCAAACGAGGCTACTGGGTCGTGCGACGACTGCTGGGAGAACACATCCCGGCACCGCCGCCCAATGTACCGGATCTCCCGGAGGACGAATCGAGTCTGGGTGAATTGACTCTTGCCGACGCGCTTGCAAAACATCGCGAACACGCCAGTTGTGCGGTGTGCCACAATCGGTTTGATGCGGTCGGGTTGATCTTCGAAGACTTCGGGCCGGTGGGTGAACTGCGTTCCGTCGATCTCGGAAACCGGCCAGTTCAGACGCTGGCGACTTTTCCCGACGGTACCACCGGCAGCAATCTCGATGATCTGCGGCGATACCTGAAAGAACACCGTGAACAGGACTTTATCGATAATCTGTGCCGTAAATTGCTGGCATTCGGACTTGGCCGCACATTGCTGCTTTCTGATGATCTTCTTGTTGACGCGATGACTCAGAAGCTGCAAGATGATCAATACAAGTTCGGTAGCCTGATAGAGTCCATCGTGACAAGTCCCCAGTTTCAGACTCGACGGCAGTGATCGCACGTACGACGTGTTGATCAAATCCTTCTCCGGAAATTTCTATGTCGCAAAACATTGAACATCGCACACAGCCGATCCGGCGCACGGTTCCGCGACGCATCGTGCTGCAGGGTGTCGGCGTTGCCATGTCTTTGCCCTGGTTGGAATCTGTTCCCGTATGGGGACAACCACCAGAGGCAGAATCAACTGGTGATGCTGACAGCAGCGCGACCCCTCAACGCTTCGCGGCGCTGTTTATGGCCTGTGGAATCAATTCCGAACACTGGTGGGCCAAAGGATCTGGCGCCGAGATGGAACTCAGCCGCTCGCTCGCTCCGATGGAATCGCTCAAGTCAAAGATGAACGTCATCAACGGACTGTTCAACAAAAATGCGACGGGAGTCGGAATTCATCCCGGGCAAACCGGCAATATTCTTTCCGGCGCATCCCTGCAGAAGGGATCGGAACTTAAAGGCGGTATCAGCGTCGATCAGCAACTGGCCAACCACCTGGGACAACAAACGGCTCAACCCAGTCTGGTGCTGGGTTGCGAGCAGCCGGTCACGGGTTACCACGAAACAAACTTTTCAATGGCCTACAGTTCGCACATCTCATGGCAGAATGCGACATCACCGGTGCCGATGGAAGTGTATCCGTCCCTGGCGTTCGACAGTCTGTTTGACAACCGGGGCAACCGCCGCAACAAGAGTGTGCTCGATCGCGTCCAGGAACATGCCGCCAGCCTGGGTCGTCAGGTGAGCGCGGCCGACCGCGAACGCCTCGACCAGTATCTCACCAGTGTTCGCGAAGTCGAAAAACGGATTGAGCAGGCTCGTGATGCACAACACAAGGCAACCGACAACGCGGCAGAAAAAGGTACGCCGCTGGTAATTATGAAGCGGCCCGACAACGGACTTCCCGAAGACATTCGGGAACATATGAAACTCATGTGCGACGTCGTGGCATTGGCCTTCCAGACTGACAAGACGCGTTTCGCAACGCTCCTGTTGTGCCGCGACATTTCGGGCCTGTTCTATCCGTTCCTGGACGTTCGTAAGGCGCATCATTCGGCATCGCATGATGATCGATCGGACGATTTCGAACGGATCTCGCGATACTACGTCGGCCAGATGGCCTATCTTGCCGGGCGTCTGGAGGAGATGAAAGAAGGCGACGGCTCAGTGCTTGATCATTCGTGCCTGGTGTTTGTCAACAACATGTGGACCGGAAGCAAGCATGACTCCAGCCACGTGCCACTGTTCACAGTTGGTGGATTGAGCGGCACTCTGGAAACGGGCCGCGTCATGGACTATTTCGATCGCGGTGACGACGGTCGTAAACTCTGCAGCCTGTACCTGTCGCTCATGCACCGCATGGGCCTGCCCGCCGATCAATTTGGTGACGCAACATCGCAGTTGGCGGATCTCTAGTGCTTCGTCAGTCGTGAATTGAAGTGTGCCACTGGCTCTGCCAGTGCTTCCTGCAAATGGGGAGCACTGGCGGAGCCAGTGGCACACAACCCATTCATGAATGCGTGACAAAGCACCAGGGCTTTCTTAAATCAAGAAATCGGGGTGGCAATCGTAGGCCGGATCGCAGCGAAGCGGAGTTCCGGCAATCGGTTGACTTGCCGGAACGGCGCTCCGCTTGGTCCGGCCTACCCCACTATCAAACCTTGACAGAGAGCTTGGAATAGGGGTCAGGAACCAATAGTGCGCAGCATCCTTCGGGCCATTTGGCTATTGGTTCCTGACCCCTTTTCCAAGCGCAACAAAAAACACTGCTTTGAAGGATCAAACCTCCAAAGCAGTGTCGTCAGCAGTCCGGATTCATTGAGAACCGTGGTTTGGTTTCCAGTCGCCTGGTTACCAGTGCTTTGGATGCAGGATCCAGTACCACTTGTCTTTTTCTTTGTTGAAGTTCAGCTGCCAGTAGCCATCATCCCATTCCAGTGACACTTCACGCCATCCCATCGGTACCTGTGGGTACGGATAGAACGGGCCAATGTATGGAAAGGCACTGGCACTGTACTGAGTCGGGTAGGTCACTGCCGCTGAGTTTGGATACTGAGCGTAAGCTGGCCATGCATGACCTGGCAACTGAGGATTGTTGAAGCTGGTTGGAGCATACCCCATCGGTGATGGCATCATGGATGGATCCATGGCCATGCCCGGCTGAGTGTACCCGGCAGGCATCATCTGAGGTGCATACTGCTGAGGCTGCTGTCCGAACTGCTGCGGGCCGCCCGCCATCTGCGCGGACTGTGGATTGAAGGCTGTCTGTGAGACAGGACCACCAACTCGCAACTGGTTGTTAACGTTCTTCACGCCCGGAATCTGTGAAACCGAAGATCCAGCCGCCTGACGCTGCTGCATCGTCGCCACATCACCGATCAGTGTGGCTGTACCGGCGTTGAAGCGAATTTCAATGTCATAGCCGACCAGACCCTGAGCTGCCAGAGTATCACCGATCTGCTGAGCCACCGCCTGATTGTCAGGTGCCTGCCCTGAAGTCCCGGCGGGCGCTGGGTTCGCCGTTGCGGCAGTCTGAGTCTCGTTGCTCACCTGACGAATTCGTGAACCGCTTTTTCCGGATTCACTGAGCCCGGCCTGAGTGACTCGCGATTCAAACAGGTCAGCATGCATCGCACCCGATGCCGGCTGCACCTGGCCGCTGGCATCCGGCATGAAGCGCAGATTGTTCTCGACGCTTGAAATACCAGGCACCGACTGTGCCAGACGCTGAGCAAGTGCCCGGTCACTGGCCTTGTTCACTTTGCCTTCCAGGATCGCGACGCCATTCTGGACTTCGACGCTCACGCCGGAACCCTGAATCGCCGCTTCCTTCATGGCTGCAATGACCTGATCGGCCTGAGCCTGATTTTGTTCTTTCTGGGCGGCTCCAGAAAATGGCGTCCGTATCCGGCCGCCAAGGAAACCATCCGCACTGGCCGCGACCGGGCTTGCCGCCAGGACTCCCAGCACGAGTAACCATTTACCGTACTTTCGCATGAAAGTTCTCCTCCGTGAGGTACCTTCCGTTCCGGACTGCACTTGTACTGCTGAAAAACCGTCCCGGTGGTTCGATGACAAATTCTCGGACGCTGACTGCCTCTGGCAGAAACATCCGCCAGAACCCCGGACTGCTGTCGATATCTCGTAGTTTCAGCCAACTTCGGAATTCACCGGAGTCCGCTGACGCGACAACGCAACAGAACGATACGCTCCTTACATCGGCCCGGTCGTGCCGTCTGGATAAACATTTCTGTCTTTTTGGCTCGTGCCGGTTGTTTCGAAGATCCACGTCGAAGCGATTGGCAACGCAACCGGCAATATATGCCGAAACCCACGTGAGCGGTGCGGCGTCAGGTCAGATACTGAGTGGCGATTTCGTAGAAGATGACCACGGCGAGGATGTCGATCATCGCGGCGATCAAGGGATTGGACATGATGGCCGGGTCCATGCCGGAACGGCGAAGGCCGAGTGGCAAGAGTGTGCCTGCAGAAGTACCCAGAACCACCACGATCACCACGGTCGTCGCGATTGCGGCAGCCTCGGCAAAACTCAAATTAAAGAAGACAAAGCCGACGAAAAAATCGAGCGCCGCCAGCGCGCCGCCCAGTGCCAGTCCGATGGTAAATTCGCGCAGGATCAGCCTGCGACTGATGAGTCCGTCCGCTCCGCCCTTCGAATCCGTCGGCTGCAATGCAAACATGCGGATGAACAAAGTCGCCGACTGCGATCCTGCGTTTCCGCCACTGGCCATCACCAGCGGCAGAAATAACAGAATGAGTGTGGCCAATCCGGTCTCCTGCTGGACAACCTCCGGCGTTTCGGTCGTTGACGACCGGTAATGACCAATCACCCGTGCATTCATGAGTGCCACGATCGACAGAAACAATAGCCAAATGCCGCGTTTCCATAAGATTGTAAGCAGCGGTGTGTCTTCGTATGTATCATCCAGCCGACCAACGGCACTCTGCAGATAGGCGTCTTCCGTGGCTTCTTCCTGCACCACGTCCATCGCATCGTCGTGCGTCACAATGCCGACCAGCCGATCATCTGCATCCACAATCGGCAACGCGATGAAGTTGTAACGTCCCATTTCCTGAGCCACAACTTCGCGTTGTTCGCTCACTTTGAAGCGAATCACGTCCCGCTGCATGATACTCGAAAGTCGCGCGTCGGGTTTTGCCAGAATCAGTTCGCGCAGCGAGATGAAGCCTTCCAGCTTGCGATCTTCATTGATGATGTAGACGTAGTAAATCGTTTCGCTGTTCGGAGCCTGCAGACGCAGTTGGTCGAGGGCTTCCCGCACAGAAATATTCGCCAGCAACGAAGCGTACTCCGTTGTCATGATCGCTCCGGCGCTATCTTCGTCGTACGACAACAGCTTGCGGATGTCGTTGCGTTCGGCGCGAGCGATCAAGCGCAGCACGTCTTCGCGGCGGTCCTGAGGCATGCGGGACAGCAGGTCCACGCGATCATCGGCCGACATCCATTCGAACAGTTCGGACAGCTTTGCCGGATCCAGTTGTTCGACCAGCCCGATCTGTCGTCTCAATGACAGATATTCGAAGATCTCCACACGAACCGGCAGTTCGGCTTTATCCAGAATCGGCCAGATCTGATCATCTTCCAGTTCGTCCAGAATCTCCGCCACTGCGGCCGGATGGACGACTGTGCAGAACGCCGCCAGGCCAGCGACGTCGTTTTCCTGCAGCATGAGTTGCACGTCGGGAAGGATGAGCGATTGATAGGCGTCCTGCATCGGAAAAACCTCTCGAACCGAGACTGCCCATGAAAAAATCCCTGCAGGAAAGAACTCCGGCAGGGATTTGATCGCCAACCTGAAATTGTCAGATGACCAGTATTCTGGTCCCCGCAATTCAGCGTTTTGAGAACTGGTAGCTTCGACGAGCCTTGCGGAGACCGTATTTCTTGCGTTCGACCATGCGGTCGTCGCGAGTCAGAAGTCCGGCGTCAGCCAGAGCGTGGTGCCATGCAGGATTCATGCCCTCAAGCGCGCGGGCGATACCCAGAATAATCGCACCGGTCTGGCCAGTTGTGCCGCCACCTTGAACGCGAATTGAAATATCGACTTTTCCCACTTTGTCTGCGACACGCAATGGGAACATGACGCTGTCGCGATCACGTTCGACGCAGAGATATTCTTCCAGCGCACGACCGTTGACAACGAAAAGTCCGCTGCCTTCTTTGATTCGAACGCGAGCAACCGACGTCTTGCGGCGTCCGGTTCCCATCGCAACACCAAAACGGTCGATCTTTCCGCGAATGACTGGCTGAAACGTTGGATTCACGCTCGCAGATGCATCACCGCCACCAATGGTCAGTTCGGGCAACTGCGAAGATGGAACTTCTGGCTGCGATGCCGTCAGTTCATGATCCGTTGAAACAACAGGTTCCGTACTCATAGAAAAAATTCACAGCGAAAAGTGAGGAAACAATGAACTAGCCCTTAACCTTGCGGTCAGGCACCAGATGGGCTGGAAATGGCTTTGGGGCCTGGGCCTGATGAGGATGGTCTGTACCGACAAAAACGCGCAGTTTTGTCAGCATCTGACGCCCCAGCTTGTTTTTAGGCAACATGCGACGAACGGCTTCGCTCAGCAGCTGATCCGGTCGTTTTTCCCATGTTTCAACGGCGGTGCGGGTTCGCAGACCACCAGGAAAACCGGTGTAGCGATCATACTTCTTCTTCACCATCTTGGTTGTCATGTACGGCACTTTGGAATGCTGCACAGAATTGCCGGTGAAGCGAATTCGCTCGCAATTGAGTACAATCACACAACCGCCCGTATCCACGTGAGCAGTATAATTTGGCTTGTGTTTGCCCATCAGGACGGTCGCAATGCGACTGGCCAAACGTCCCACAATATGAGCGTCGGCGTCGATGACAAACCACTCATGGTTGTCGCTCTCTTCTTTTTTTGCCATCCATGTTTTGCCAATTGCCAGCATGGAACAATCATCCTTCGCGCTGTCGAAAGAGACAGCCTGATCAAGAGTTCAGAATCAAAAACCAACGTCAAACTGCGCAAAACACAGTGTTTTTCCGCCGACAAGGACTAGAGCGTCGATTGGTTATCGGCCCGTGGCGAAACGAAGTGGGGTAATTTAACGACTTTGCTCCCCACAATCAATGCTCGACCCCGCTTTTCGCCCGTTTGATTCTCACTGTTCACATTATGCTCGATCAAGCGTGCCTTGAAGGATTGGGTGGCCGGGCTGGACTGAGCGGAGCGAAGGAAGCCCCCGGGGTTTCGGGCTGGCGCTCTCCAACCCCGGCCACCCATCAAACCATTGCTGACAGAGCACTAATGCTCCAGCACTGCCTCCGACAAACCAATCTTCCTGGGCAGTCCCCAGCAATCCCTTCAATCCGGCTCGGCCTTCGATGATCG
Source organism: Candidatus Kuenenia sp. (assembly GCA_043722015.1). GTDB lineage: Bacteria > Planctomycetota > Planctomycetia > Planctomycetales > Planctomycetaceae > SXXK01. Next base: position 9,634 of record JAYSPO010001656.1, read on the forward strand.
AGTCGAAGTAATGGAACGCACCGAACTTCAGCGCCCAATGCAAACGGATCGTCCGCGGCGGCGGCGCCAAAGTAGTAGCCACCCTGGTTTTTCACGGATCGC
>JAYSPO010001657.1:0-4497 GCA_043722015.1 Candidatus Kuenenia sp.
GTCCCGCTGCTTGTGCCGTCGGTGGTCCAAAGAGTGCGGTTTCCCGAAGCAGCAGATCCGGCCACCGTAAAGAACAGTGTGACACGATCCACCTTGAAAACCTGCATTCGCTGGAATGGCGTGAGAGTGATGTCCTGTGGGCCAGTTCCGGGCTGAAGTCCGTGGCTCCAGACCCGCTCCGTGCCCGCTGCGGTGCCATCGGTTTTCCAGAGTTCATCGCCGGTCAGCGAATCAATGGCGCGAAAATACAACGCGCCCGGCAAAGCCGTAAATGATGTGCCATTCAGGTCGGTTCGTTGTGAGAATTCGTGAAGGATCTGGCTGTCGCCTGGATTCAATGTCGTACTCACCAGTCGCGATGAGCCGTCGCTTTGGTACTCAACAAACACTGTAACGCCATTCACGTCACCAAACAGCGGGGCCTCCGGCGCATCCAGTCCGGACACAGGCGTGTCGTTGATGTCGGCAACAAGCACAGGTGTGACCGACAGCAACTCTCTCTTTTCCAGATGCTCCGGGACGAACAACCCAGATCGATTGCGCCGCGACCTGCGATTCAATGGCCGCATTGACCGAAGACAACTCAGCAGGTGCGAGATCAGACTACTATTCATCATCAATGCCTTCCGACGGGGACGCAGATATTCCACGCTTTGAAGCAATCTCTCACCGCTGTGCAGGATTACGGACGCCAGTTTTTGTTCAGCAATGCGTGCTACCTTGCCTTATACTGGCTCCGGTCAATCAAACGCAAATGTTTAACACAAAAACCGACGGTTTAGGGTACATCGGTTCGCCAGCGGCAAAAACTGAGAACCGGAGGACACCACAAGTCGAGTGTGCGACTTCTGCATTGGAAGATTCGGATCAGTTTGCATCCCAGCCGTCAAATACCGTGCTTTGGCAAGCCGCGTTTCAGCCGCGCGAGTGCGGTCACACCGGATCAAGCGTCCGTCGGTGAAAGAGTCTTCAGACTCGGCGGCGAACTCAGCCAGAGCCGCAGCGGCTTCGAGAGCGATCCAATTTCGAAGACACGTCATCAAATACTGAAGCCCATGCCTCAAAAAATCCTGCGCCCCGTGTCGATACGCTGGACAGAATTCGAATTCGAAATTTCTTTTTTCGAATCTGCAATCGACGATAATTCAGGACCGTCGCTGACCTCTTTTTGTGTTTGACACATTTCTTGACACCTTTGTTCGTCCAGCGGCGAGCCGTAGCCTGCGTTGCTGATATCAGAACCCAGGTGCTATCTGGTTTGCATGTGGATCTGGAATTCCGGGGACGACTTTGCGCTCAATGTGTTGCCCTTCCAGTCAAGCAACTCCATCGTGCCTTTATTGGACAGCCTCGCGCCAAATCGCCTGACGGTGCGATCCGAACTGCTGAAGAGTCGCCATCGCCCGGATTTCAAGTCAAGGACTGCATGAGAAAACGGATTCGTTCCAGCCATCAAAAATCTGTCATCACTTGAGAATCTGAGGCGGGCCATCGGCGACGAATCGATCTGCAGGTCGCTGAAAACTTTCCACTCCGAAGTATCCCACACCGTAATCGTTCGGAAATCGGGATCGCCACTGCTTTGGGCCCGATAGCCGCTTGAAGCAGCCAGCAGGGTGCCCTGGGGGACACAAACGGGGACAGGTCCAGTTTTTCTCCGGTGCCGAACCTCATAAACTGGACCTGTCCCCGTTTTTGTTCCTCACGAATTCAGCTACGGTAAATTCTCTTCTGCCGATCGCCTTACGATGCATTTACATTGTAGACGGGGGAATCGTCGGCACGGTACACGGGTTCCATCAGCGACGGGCGTTGTGTTTGGTCGGTGCGATGACGGGAATGCGAGTCGGCGGAGCGACGTCGCCTATGGAGTGCGGCAACACCGGATCAAGCGCGTCCGGCGGTGAAGGAGTCTTCGGACTCCGTGGGAAACCCGGCCAGAGCCGCGGCGGCTTCGAGAGCAATCCACTTTCGAAGACACACGCGGCATTGGCAAAGATGATCCAGAAAGGCCGCCGACATCGAATCGGGCGGCGTTTCCGGCCAGTGCTCAAGCAGGTCCACATGAACCTGCTCGCAGCACATCGTCTGATCATCTGAAAGGCATGGTTCTGGATTTTCAGTATTCATGGTTGATCACCCAGAGTTTGTCGCAGTTTTTCGAGTGCTTTCTGTTTCCGTCGCGTCACAGTCTGAGGCGATAGCCTCAGTTGTTCGGCGATCTCAAACCCTTCATAACCCGATCGCAGCATCTCAATCACCAGTCGCTCTTCAGCTGGCAATGATTCAATCTGCTGTTTCAGATCCATGACAAGTCCGCTGTCCGGAACACAATCCTCTGGTTCAAAGCCCAGAGTTACCTCAGACGCCGTTCCGCGTTGACAGCGTTTTCGCAGCTTCCCGAAAGCTCGTTCGGCTGCTCGTCCCACTGCCTGCCGCACCCGACGATCAGGACAGGTTGAGTCCTGAACATCGACGGCATTCTCGGCCTGCGTTTGCTTCAAATCGATCCATGCGTCCTGAAACAGATCTTCCGGATCATGGAGAACCGAAAGATGTCTGTTTCGCTGATAATGATATTGAACAAGACTCCGAATCCGGGAGTCCTCGGACTTCTGAGACATGCAACGGCTCCAAAAAAAGACTGGGAGCCGAGCTTCGCCCTGTCAGAAATTTCGGAGGACAGGTCGCCGATCCAATCAGCAGACAAGTCGCACAGAAAGACTCTCTTCAGGGCTCACTCTCGGCCCCGAAAAAGAACGTTTTTCAGGTGACTGCATTTTCACAGTCACCGTTGACGGTCCTCTCGGGGCAATGCTGTATCTCAGCCGCTGCAGGACATGCGCCTCAGCGTCCGAATCCATGATTCGCAGCACAGTGTCCGGTTGTTTTCGAGGCGGTCCGCGCGGCAGGACGACATATTTCAGTGCCCGCGGAACATCTTCTGACTCAATCAGATCCGGAAGCGAATCGTGCTGGTGACTGACTTCGATCAATTTTGTCGAAGTGGAATTCTGACGTTGTCCTTCGCGGAATGATTTGGCTTTCGTCTGAGCCGTAATGGTCAGGTTCTGCAATGCTGGCTGCTGATCAACACCATGATCAACGAGCGGCACAGCGACCGGAAGCGTTTCTGTGGCAACGGGCGAAGAAGCGATCCGCGATGTGGATGAATTGTACGCAGTGGAGAACCATCTGATTTCCGCAAGCCCCGCCAGCCAGCCATGGTCAGCATCGCCTTCGACGGAAACATTCGACGGACGCCCGACACTCCGTACGACCTCCACAGGAACCGTCAGCGATTGTCGTGCCGCGACGGTTGCTGTTTGCAACCTTCGCGCCGCGAACTCAGTCGGTGACGAAGCCCGCCAGTTCCAGCCACTTGCTGGCGACGACGTTGAGCTGATTGAAACCGGTGCTGAATTCTCTGCAACCGCGATCACGAATCCGGGGACTGTCTCAGGCAAATTGCCCGCAGCGTTTTGCAAAACAGGCACAGCGATCACCGGAATCGGATTATTCGGCGATGCCGTCAATACCTGCGGGAGCGGCAGAACGGTGGAAGAGGAGTCGGAGGAGTCAGATTCGTCAATGGTGGATGCAGGCAATGAGCTGTCAAGAAACTTGCCGCTGTCATGAAACACTTCGTCAATGAATGAAGTCGAAGGATCGTTGGGTGCCAAGGTATTGGCGGCGAACTTCGATGACGTCGTCGGAACAGCATCCGAGGAATTCAGGAAGTTTTCTGAAGTGTTCATGGCGGGGAATGAACTGCGCTCTGCCGATGAAATGCCCGCCAGATTCCAAATCGAGTCAGATTCCTGCCAATCGTTTTGCCGCGACTCGGAACTGTCTTGTTCAACCGCAACAGGATCGGCCTCGCCAACGGCATCCTCAACCGGCGGCTTGTCCGCAGTGGGTCCGTCGCATCCGGACGCCTGAGGCTCCAGCTCGCTCACGGCCGCCGCATTCATCACGACGACCACGTTCGCGACGCTCAGCACCTGGCGAACTTCCAGCCTCTCCGCCTGACCGCAAGCCTCAGCCTTCGGCCGCCGCAAACCGGATTGTGCGGGAAACAGCGACTTCAGCGCATGTAAAAATCCACTCGAGGCGGATGATCGGTCGCCCCGAGTTGATTCAAAGATTCGAAATATGTGAGTCCAATTCACACGCCAGCCCCCTGCAACTGGTGTCGCAGTTCAGCACTTGCCTTAAAAATCGCAGACGAAAAGCTTCCGTCAGCACGACTTCTAACCTCTGGTGGGGACAACCGGGACGCAAATTTCCAACGAGAACCGCAAAAACTCGAACTTTCGCGAAAGTTCCGCCACCGGACGCACATCAACCTTTGGGAGATTCCAGGAACGCCGCACCCAAGCGCGTTGTTGATTTAATCCGAACTTGAACGGCCATTCAAATAAAGATCCGCAGCGGAACCCAGTGTTTTTCAATGAAAATTCGTCATAAATCCTTGAAAAGAAAATGCGATCTCTG
>JAYSPO010001658.1:0-1755 GCA_043722015.1 Candidatus Kuenenia sp.
TCCTGGAAACGGCCGCAGCTTCGGCCCAGGGACAATTGAAGTCACGCCTGCTGCTGATTCTCGCGCCGTTGCGTAAGCGTCTGTTCGACGATCAACTGGAAGCCTTTCTGGCGAAGCCATCGATTGAAATTGCTCAGCGACTTCCACAATGGGATCGCTTCGAAAGAATCTCCGGCCACGACGCCGAAGCCCTGCAGATTTTTGGTGAGATCCTTGCTGCCGAACCGCGACTTTTCGCGACTCGGATGTTCGCTCCACAGGACGTGCCCGCGTTGTTGGAGCGCCGCACTGGCGAACTTGTCAGGGAATACAACGGACTCCTGGACAAGGAGTTTCCAATTGCGTCCGTTGCCGCCGTGATGCTGCTTGGCAGTGAACCAGAACCACGGCTCATTCGTGCCACATCGACAAATATCTCCGAAGCACTGGATGATCCGCGTTTCAGCAAGCTCATCACAGACGGCGTCCATGCGAAAACACTTCGTGCGATTGCGGAGGCATGGATCGTACGAGAGGGAATTGCTGCTGAACGACCGCTGCTGTTCTCGATGCAGCACGACCTGAGGTCTGGTCGTACGGTTGCGATTCGCATCATAGAAAGCAAATCCAACCGACCTGACATGATTCTGTCGCTGCTGTGTCTGGCGAAGTTGAAAAGTTCGGTAGACTTGCCGCTGATAGAATCATTGTTTGACAATGAAACAATCCTCTGGCCTCAACGCGGTGAGGTTGTCAAGCCACCACTTCCCGGCGGTGCAACATATAGCGTGCGGACTCGGGACGTGGCGCTTGTCGCTGCCGCGTATTTGCGGGATATCGAGCCCAACGACATCGGCTTCAAAGCCCGGGCCTCCTCCGTCACCCTGTTCGCTCCTGATTCTATTGGTTTCAAATGGGAAGACGATCGCAACCGGGCTCTTACAGCCTACCTTGGGAGACTGATTTCGCTTGTCGTGCAGTTCATTCGATAATCATGATTGGCAACGGCGATGAAAGTCGCAACCGGCTCAAGCCCCTAAACAAACGACCTTTGGAGTGCGGTGACTCGTCACCGCTTTCTTTTTCAAGTAACTTGGCTCAGGAAACGAAGTTCGTTTGTGCGGTCGACTCACCTGAAATTGAAATGGATTGCTTGCTGTTTTCCCACGTTGATTGACAAAAATGCCGTATTGGAAAGGCAAAGCGGCGACAAGTCGCCGCACTCCAAATGACTGTCGCTTGTTTCAGGTCCAGCATCGCCTACAGTGAGTTGGATACAGGAACGACACCGCAGCGACGATTGAGATTTTGACATGAAACGGCTTCGACTGGGCGCGGCAATTCTGAATCAAACGCCGCTCGACTGGGAAGGCAACACAAGCCGCATTCTGGCAGCGATTCAGCTTGCGCGGCAGATGGACGTGCATGTGCTGTGCCTGCCGGAACTCTGCATCACTGGCTACGGCTGTGAAGACATGTTTCTGGCCCCCCATGTCTGGCGTACATCCTGGGAAATGCTGCAGAGGATCGTGCCCGAAACGGACGGCATGATTGTGTCCGTCGGATTACCACTGTTCGTGACCAACGGCGTTTACAACGCAGCCTGCGTCATCTCACACGGTCACATTGTGGGATTCGTCCCGAAGCAGCATCTGGCAGGAGACGGTCTACACTACGAACCTCGCTGGTTTCGCGCATGGCCTTCAGAGACGAGCAGCGAGTATCATGCTGGCGGTCATGCCTGGCCGATTGGTGATCTGCTGTTCGACTGCGATG
>JAYSPO010001659.1:0-2550 GCA_043722015.1 Candidatus Kuenenia sp.
GCTCCGGAGAAGCGATTTCACAGCTTTGAGCAGTCGGGGCGTTATACGTCCGCGTGTTCGGGGATGGTGTATCTGGATGAGTTGTTGTTTGGTGACAACAGTAGGTCCTGCCTGCCGGGCGGGATTTCGGCCAGAGGCGGACTGCTGCCAGAGATAGTGAACGAACAAGGGGCCGATGAGCCACATGCCTCCCAGGGTCGCGACGCAGTCGCGAAGTCCTTTCCGGCAGAAAGGACCTACTTGAGCGGCCTCGGCATCCAGCACGCTCTTACCTGCGAGCCTTTCAGCAACCTGGTGCAACACAACTTGCTCATCGACGACGGTGTCAGTTTTCGACTCGAGCGCGATCCCGCAGAGGCCGATGCAAAAACTGACTTCTTCGCTTCCGAAGATCGCTGGTGCCGACCGGTCATGGTCCGCACCGGCCCCGACGGCGCACTGTGGATTGTGGACATGTATCGGTACATGATTGAGCATCCTCATTGGTTGCCGAAGGAAGGCCAGGCCGAACTGCGACCTTTCTTTCGGTCGGGCGATGATCGAGGCCGCATTTATCGCATTGTGCCTGTGAGCGGCACGGCGCTAGCCGCCGGTGTTGATACGCATCTGTCCAGGACACCGACGGCTAGCGCCTTGTCGCTCACGGAACATCGAATGGACCACTGCTCCACTGCTGACCTCGTCGAGTCACTTGAAAGCCCCAACGGCTGGCGACGAGATACTGCTCAGAGACTTCTGGTCACTTCGCGAGACGAATCCGCAGAAGAGCTTCTGAAGACGATGGTCAGCACCGGGCAGAGACCAACAGCCCGGCTGCATGCACTGTGTACGCTTGACGGTCTCGGCAAACTATCCGCCGACGTTGTTGAAATCGCGCTCAAGGACCCGCACCCCGGAGTCCGTCGACAAGCCGTTCGTTTATCCCCCTCTGCGAAAGTGCCTCTCACTTCGCTGCTTGCGCTGACCAAAGATCCCGACGCCAAAGTACGACTTGAACTGGCCTGTGTGGCTGGACAGGTTCAGGATGCTGCGTCCGCAGGTATCCTTGGCGACCTTTTGCTCCACGATACAAATCCGTACCTCCAGGCGGCTGTGATCAGTTCCCTGAACGCGGGCAATATCAGCAACACAATCGATCGCTTCGGGGCTGTCGTCCAGAGCGATGCTCAGGCCAGCAATCCAGGTGAGACAAAAATGCCGGGGTTCACCGCCGCAGATCGCGATGAACTGACCAGCATCCTTTACGAACAAGCCGCCTCGATCGCCAACGATGATGACCTTGAACGCCTGCTGTTACTCACGGTTGAAGATTCAGACGACCGTCTGCTGGCATGGCAGATGAAGAGTTTCGCCAGAATTCTGGACGAACTGCCTGCACGAGGCTGGTCGATTTCTGATCATTTTGTCAGCAAGGATTATCAGGCATGGATTGCGAATGCATTTCAGATTGCTCAAGGGATGGCGGCAGATCCCAAAGAAAATGAAATCCTGCGAGTTGCCGCGATTCCGCTTCTGTTGCGAAATGTCGATCAGCCGCAGGACGTAGCGACGTTGCGCGAAATGCTCACGCCGCAAACGCCAGTCAGTGTTCAGGAAGCCGCCATTCGGCATCTCGGCCGGCAATCAACGGAATCTTCAGCGGACGCCCTGCTGGTAGGTTGGTCATCGCATTCGCCACTGATTCGATCTCAGATTCTTGCGGAACTCTCGAGCCGTCCTGAATGGATCGCGCGGCTACTGACGCAGATGGAATCAGGCAGCGTCGCGGCTGGCGAAATCGATGCCGCCATGCGACAGCGACTGTTGACGACGCGCGATGCCGCCATCCGTGAGCGACTCGAAAAAGTCTTCGCGTCCGGCACATCGACCGATCGCAAAGCTGTGATTGACTCTTTCCAACCGGCTTTGAAACTGATCGGTGATGCAGGACGCGGAGCCCTGGTGTTTGGCAAGAAATGTGCGACCTGTCACAAACAGGGGGGCGTCGGCCACGAAGTCGGCCCGAACCTTGCGTCGCTCACCACCCGCACGCCGGAATCCCTCTTCACCGCGATCCTCGACCCGAGTGCCGCCGTCGAAGCCAAATACGTCAACTTTGTTGTCGGCACCACTTCAGGCCGCAGCGTGATCGGCATGCTCTCCACCGAAACCGGCAGCAGCATCACGCTGCTGGCGGCAGAAGGCAAATCCGAATCTGTGCTTCGTGCCGACATCGAAGAGCTCCGGAGCACCGGAAAATCTCTGATGCCGGATGGAGTGGAAAAAGACCTGACACAGCAGGATCTCGCGGATGTGATTGAGTTTGTGAGGGGGTTACAGAAGTAGGCGAAAAGATATTGATATCCAGCAGATAGTTCTTGGCGCGGGCTTCGCCCGTAACCCAGTTTTCGCCCCGGCGGAGCTTGCCTCCGTCGAGCGAGGATCATCACCAGCCATGGCCAGGAATCGGTGCCTGGCCACCATTGCGGCTCTTCTAGCATTGTCAAGTACCCTTTTTAGAAAGATTTCTGCGACTTTTTTGCGCACCGCGAAATGTCATTTTTCAAAACA
>JAYSPO010001660.1:0-1157 GCA_043722015.1 Candidatus Kuenenia sp.
GATCCGACCGACCGACAGAGGAGCAAGAATACTTTGAACAGCATCGGGTTTGATCACGGTGAAGCCGTCCGGCTTGTCCATATCGCTTGCCAGTTTGGCCAGAAACTTGTTGGGGGCGACTCCAACCGATGCGACCAGATTCAGTTCCTTCCGGATGTTCGATTTGATGGCTCGCCCGATGGTTTCGACGGATCCGAACAGCTGCTCACATCCCGTGGCATCCAGAAAGGCCTCGTCCAGTGATAGTGGTTCCACCACTGGCGTGTAACGATGAAAAATCTCGCGTATCTGGTTCGATATCTGAGCGTAGTGTTCCATCCGTGGTCTCAGCACGATGGCATCCGGGCAGAGCTTCAGCGCTTTGGCCGTTGCCATAGCGCTATGCACGCCAAATTTCCTGACAACATAATTCGCAGCGGCCACGACGCCCCGGCCCTCCGGAGTGCCTCCCACAATCACGGGTTTGCCGCGCAGACTCGGATCATCCCGTTCTTCGACGGATGCGTAGAACGCATCCATGTCCACATGCAGAATCATCCGGTTTCCGATCGGTGACGACGAGATTACAGGTATGCAAGCAGCACTCGTCGCAGATCATAACGTGCATCCTCAGCATTTGAGAACCGGTGACTGTTGGTGAGGGGTCGGAAACTGCCGATTGAAGATTCAGTCTTGACGGAACTGAGAATGATATCGATGGAACTCGTGCCAGTTTTCTGACATCCAGTCAATGAACCGGGTTCCGATGACACCCCCAAGAACGCCGCCCACGGCAGTCGATACACAGCCGACTGCGGTAGGCAGCCACAGCGTTCCATGCTCAGAAATCAAAACTGTGAATGCCAATTCAATAACAAAAAATGAACTGGCCAGTGCTCCAAACATGGCTCCTCCGACAACATGAGCGATCTTGTCAGCTCGATCAAGAGGGTGTTTGGGCGGTTTTCGCCACGGGCAATTGGGCTTCGGGCCGGTTGACATTGTGCAGTCCTTTCAATCAGACTCGTGTCCGCAATGCCGGAAACGGTTATAAACGTGCCGGGATCAGAAAGATTTGGAATTCCATTGAGAAATCTTGCTCATCGTTTTCTGACATCATTCCTGAACGGCTAATCCAGAATGAATTGCGTATTTGTCAGGTGGAGGCCCGTTTTCTG
>JAYSPO010001661.1:0-1384 GCA_043722015.1 Candidatus Kuenenia sp.
GAGCAGCCGGACCTCATGATCTTCGTCGATCATATCATCGAGCGTCGGAGCGAACATTGTCCGCTGCTCCCTGACAATCACGGCTTCCGCCCAATACTCGGTCGTCGCCATCCGACACCTCCGCTGCCCGCTGCCGTCCCTGCTTTTCTCCAGCAATTCTCCCCAGCGGCGGCAATATAGCGGCTGCCCAGGGTCAGGGCCGGGTTCAGAGGCTGATTAAAACGACAGTCCCCACGCTTGTCGGTGTATTCTTGACGCCCGAAGAAGAAGTCCGCGTCCTCTTCGCGAAATGCCAACAGACCGCGGTACGGACAGATCATCGCTCGCGGTTCCGGTTTCCCCTCCCGGTTGACAATTTCACCTTTGATGGCGGCTGCCAAGGCATCGAGCTGATCAGGATCTGCCGGATCGTTCCGCAGGTCTATCCACATCAGCTGCTTCATAAACCCCAACGGTGGCTCACAACCGGGTAGCAGGACCGGGATCACAGGAAAATCACTTCTGGCTGCGAATTGATCCAAAGCCCATGCACGCTCTCTCTGCTGCCAACGTCCCATTTCGTGCGGACTAATGAACATGGCCACGGATCGGCTGCCCGACAGGGCTCGTTCCAGTGCCTCTACCCAATCTCGGCCAGGCTGCAGGTACTTCCGATCAATGAAGCATGTGCATTTTCGGTTCTCCAGCTCTGTGGTCACTTGTGCGACGATCGCGTGGTCCAGCGAGTTGTAGCTGAGAAAGGCATCGTAGGCCGGCGGGGCTGTCATCTGCGTGGCGTTCGCCGAAATGAATCGAGATAGAAACCTTGTTGGTCGTACGATAGCCATGCGGCATGTGGAGTGGAAACGCTGCTCGGCAAACGTTGAGAGTGTTGTTTTTCTGAGAGGAATTTCAGCTCCGCTGACTTTTCAAAAGGTGCTAAGTACGCAGATATCCACATTCACTGAAGCAAATTGCCAACACGTGCTTTGCGCCGCCGACCACTTTGGTACTCGATAACGAGGCCTGTCAAAGCTGCCAACTTGTGCTGGATATGGCAACGGATCGTCTCAAAAGGAACTTCACGACTGTATCATTCGCCGGCGCGAAGGACAGATTGTCAGCGTCATTGAGAGTCTCGTCCAGGCCTGATGCAAGCGACAGTCATATGGAGTGCGGCGACTTGTCGCCGCTTTGCCTTTCCGACACGGCATTTTTGTCAATCGGCCCGCTGCAAAGCTAAGCTGCGGAATTCGCGCGTCCGCCACCGTCAATGCGACGTTTTAGAAGCGAAAACGTTCGTGGCAAAAAAATGCATGGGCAGAAAAATAGCAGCCATTTTTTTGCCCAACATTTTTTTGCCCATAATGTTGAGGCCAGACGATACTTCTTAGCCCGGCGGCGG
>JAYSPO010001662.1:0-2583 GCA_043722015.1 Candidatus Kuenenia sp.
CGCGTGGTCGTCCTTTCGACCGCGACTCGTCGCTGGTCGCGGCGTGGCCGCGAAGTCCTGCTCGGCAAGCAGGACCTACCGAAATCAGCGATTCCACGCCGGTCATTCTTCGGGCAGTTCTACGCTTGCGTTTGTTCCCCAATTCCCGACACTTCGGCAGTCTGAGACAGTTTCGGACATTCTTCACACGTTCCCACGACAGGATTTGAGAGACGACATGAGCAAAAATCGCCAACCTGAGGTCACAGCCGCGATCAAGGATATCGACTTCGACAAGAATAATTACCAGATTGAGCTGAAAACGAATCAGGGTCGCATTCTGCTGGATCTGCTTCCGGACGATGCGCCGGGACATTGCGGCAACATGATTGGCCTCACTCGGATCGGCTATTACAACGGCGTGACATTTCATCGCGTCATCAAAGGTTTCATGATCCAGGGCGGTTGTCCGCTGGGAACCGGAACCGGCGGGCCGGGTTATACGATCAAGGCCGAATTCAATAAGACGCCACATGTGGCCGGTGTGTTGTCGATGGCTCGTACCAGTGACCCGAACTCGGCGGGTGGCCAGTTCTTCATTTGCCTGGGAACTCAAGCTTCCCTTGACCGACAGTATACGGTGTTCGGCAGGACCGCCGATGATGCCAGCCTTGAAGTGGTCAAGAAGATCGGCGTGCTCCCGACCGATCACAGCGACAAGCCTAAACAGCCGGCCATCATCGAAACGGCAACTGTGATCTGCACGCCACAGTAACTGAATTCTTTTTCTGCGAGGCCGACGGTGGGCACCCTCAAAGGTTGCTGTCGCGGATGATCATGAGCGAGGTCCTTTCTGCCGGAAAGGACTTTTGCCGTAAGGCAAACCGCCATGGGTCGCACATCCGCTCCACGTCGCCGCGTGGCGGTCCTTTCCACGGCGACACGTCGCTGGTCGCGGCGTGGCCGCGAAGTCCTGCTCGGCAAGCAGGACCTTCCGAAATCCGCGACCGCATCCCACCTCAATCGGCATCAGGATTGCTTGTTGTGCGAGGCGTTCTCCGTCGCTACGCTTTGCCGAAGTAATCCCGCCTTTCTCCGATACGACTTCCCTCCGGAGAGTTTTGATGCCGATGTACTCGGACCCTGCACATCATTGCGTTGCGCCTCAACATGCTGGTCATGCGTTCGGCAATTTCTTTGGCCGGACTCGTGAGGGCATTTTTCTGGAAACGCGCCGCTCGATGCTGAAAGCCGGCATGGCGGGTATCGCAGGCCTGTCGCTGCCGGGTCTGATCCAGGCCAGGGCAGAAGGAGCCGTGACCGGCAATTCCGTGCCCTCAGGGAAAAGCGTCATTCTGTTGTGGATGGCGGGCGGACCAAGTCACATCGACACCTGGGACAGCAAGCCCGACCGGCCATGGATCAATCGCGGGCCGTTTGGTGTGACTCAGACAAAGTTGCCCGGCGTCGTCATCAGTGAACACCTGCCGAAGCAGGCCGCGATGCTCGACAAATTTACGATCATCCGTTCGGTCGATTCACGGCACAGCAACCATGAACCCAACATGGTGTTCCAGACGGCAAACCTCACGGCTGAACCTCGCGTCAATCCGGAAGCCGTCAAGTATCCTTCGCTGGCGTCTGTCGTGGCTAAACATCACGGGGCAAACGATCCGACGATGCCACCCTATGCAGCGTTCATGAAATCCAGATCTCATCTGGCCTTCGCCGGCTATCTCGGCAAACAGTACGATCCATTCATCTGTGACAAGGCCACGACGCTGCCGGTGTATACGGATGTTGGAGTGGACACGGGCCGCAGGACCGGGGGTGATTTGTTTCAAATGCCCAAAGGTCTGTCCGAATCCCGCCTGCATGAACGCCTCAGTCTGTTGCAGCAGTTTGACCAGATGAAAGCCGGACTTGACCAGGATGGATCACTGGCGGCATTGAATTCGTACCAGCAGCAAGCTGTGGACCTGCTGCTGGGTGAAGGTGCTCGCAGGGCCTTCGATCTGAAACAGGAAGACCCGGCGGTTCGTGAGCGTTACGGCACGCACCTGTGGTGTCAACAGGCGTTGATCGCACGGCGGCTGGTTGAAGCCGGGACGACGTTTGTGACTCTGGATCTGAGTTACCATGGCGCTTCAGGAACATGGGATACTCATGGCGACAACATTCCGCCCTATGGAGGAATTTCAAAAGGACTTGGACCGCTGCTGCCGTTGTTCGACCATTTGATTACGACACTCGTCAGTGATCTTGAAGTGCGAGGCCTGCTGGACAAGGTGATGGTGATTGCGATGGGTGAGTTTGGCAGAAGTCCGATGATGGGAACGCAGGGCAGCACCGACGGACGCAATCATTGGCCGGACGTCATGTCCATGTGCATCGCAGGTGGTGGTCTGCGCCATGGTCAGGTGATCGGAGCGACTGAAGCCGATGGCGGTTCGATCAAAGAACGCCCCGTGACTCCCGCCGATCTGGCCGCCACAATTTTCCGTTACTTCGGCGTGCCACAGGACGTGCAATACACCGACCACCAGGGCCGACCGCGCTTTGTTGTGGACGGCGGAAGTCCGATCGCAGAATTGTTCTGATGGT
>JAYSPO010001663.1:0-6590 GCA_043722015.1 Candidatus Kuenenia sp.
CATTCTACACGATTGACCCGGTGAGTACTCGGAGATTCAAGGCGCTGAGTCCGGTCCAGTTCCTGACGGATTTAATTTACCGAAGACATCCGGTGGAAGGCGACACGCAGGCTCTGTTTCATGAACACGAAGACATTATCCCTTTCGAGGCTTTATTCGGCGACGGGCGCGATCCTCAGGCGGAAGTCCAATACAGGCGACTCCTGGCCGTTGCTGATGTAGTTTTTGGCATCGACGTTGTGAGGGGCAAACAGTCGATTTTGTTTGGAAGCGTGTCACTCGAAGATCTCGTCCGAACCGGACAAAGTAAGATCCTGGGAATTGTGAATGTCGGACTTGGCCCGGAGACAATGGGAATTGAAAAACTGGCCACACTCGTTCAGGACATTAAAGGGCATCACGACTATTGCGTGACCGGAAATACGCAGGAGTCTGTCTGAATACCGTTGGCTTTGTGAGCGGCAAGGCGCTAGCCGCCGGTTTTTGCAGTCGAATTACCCGCGGCTAGCGCCTCGCGGCTCACAGGTTTGGAGTATCAGGACAGACTCTTAAGCCGGAGTGATCGAAGTCAGCGAATCTATAGATGAGGACTATCATGGGTCTGCCTCTTGACTTACTGTGGCTCACGATCCCGGCGTATGTGGTCGTGCAAGTTGTCGCGCTGATGCGCTCTTCAGGCGGATCCCGGATGGCCGCCGCCCTACCGCTCTTTGTCATGGTCCCGGTGTTCGTCTATGCAGCCGTCGGCCTTGTTCAGGAGAGCAATCTTTGGCCGCTCCTGATGCTGTTCGCGAGCCCTGTAGCGATGTTGTACGTTACCGTCGTCGCATTCCTGCCCAGACGGTCGAGTACGCCAAAGGCCGTTCAGCGAGTTCATGAATATGACCACATCCAGTGCAACTTCGGCATGGTTGTTGCTTGTCAGGTTGTGTGTGACGCAGAACGGTTCTGTTTCACAGTTTTCGATGACACTCTCAATAGTGTCAGATTGAAGTTCAAAAAGGAGTTAGCATGAAAGTATTCAGACAGGGAATTGCGCTCGCGCTCATGGGGCTCGCGTGCACTGCAGCGATCGCACAGGACACAAAAATCAAGGGCAAGGAAACACCTGCACAAAAGCGGGCAGACAGAGCCGAAGCGCGAGCAGATCGGCTCAGCACTGACGCAGGGGCGGACCTGAAACACGACGACAAAGCGATCGCCGAATACTTCGCGGGCAAACTAATGTTAATGGATCAGAGCACAATTCAATTGGCGCAGCTTGCAGAAACGAAGTCGATGAACGAGAAGGTGAAGCAGTTCGCAAAGATGCTCGTTGAAGAACACACGAAGTGCAGCGAAAAGCTGCGTGAATCTGCTCCTGGAGTGGTGAGTGTTACGGAGCTGCACAGTGCAGGAATCACACATGCAGCAGGCTTCCGCGGCATTGTTGACGCTGACGATAAGACAGATACCGTCGATGATCCCGCGAAGGGGGAAAGGAATCCAGGTCGGAAGCCAGACGGAGCCGAGCGACTCAGTGGAATCGATCCCACAGACAAAGACCGTGCCGATGACAACAACCGTCATCATGTGGAACAGGCAATGACCCCATTGCACCGAATCCTGCAAATCGATCGTCAGGCGACGGAAAACTATGTCCAGTCCACGACTGAAATGCTTACCAGGTATCAGGGACAGGAATTCGATATGGGGTTCCTCGGCTTCACGATTGGATCGCATACATGGGCTCTGGCCGAGCTGAAAGCGATGGATTCGGTCGGCGACGAAAAGTTCCAGAAGCTCATCAATGATGCGACGACAAAGGTCGAGCAACACATGATGAAGGCAGAGGAACTCTCAAAGGAACTTGGAGCCGACTCTGCTCAAAAGGGCAATACAACTCGCCCCACGACGTCGAACGGAAATGCTCCTTCGCCGGAAAAATGACGGATCGTTGGCGGAGAGCGAAGATGAGTTTCCTGGGGCGGCGATCGACTGCATTCGCAGACGAACCTGCCCCAGGCGATTTTCTGCGAGAACCTTAACCTCCATCTGAATCGGGAGTCTGACAGAAGCACTTCCGATGTAACACGTCAAGAACGCTTGAACGCTCATTGATCGCGTATCTCATGCCGCAGCGTCAACGTCAGAACCTCGCTGGTTCATCGGCGCGATCGGCCCAATCCAAGGCGACCACAACAGGCTCGTCAAACTCATTACCCGGAGACGATTCATGAAAGCACTCTGCTGGCACGGTACAGGCGACGTTCGCGTAGACAATGTGCCTGATCCGAAGATTCTGCATCCTCGCGATGCAATTGTGAAGATCACGGCAACCGGTATTTGCGGTTCCGACCTGCACTTGCTGAACGGCTGGGTGCCAACGATGAAAAAAGGGGACATCCTTGGCCACGAATCGATGGGGATCGTCGTAGAGACAGGTAGCGAGATTACAAATCTGAAACGAGGAGACCGTGTTGTGATCCCGTTCACGATTGCGTGCGGGAGTTGCTTCTTCTGCAAAAAATCTCTCTATTCCTGCTGTGACACATCCAATCCTAACGCGGCGACCGCCCGAAAAGCGATGGGGCATGCTCCTGCGGGGCTGTTTGGGTTTTCTCATATGATGGGGGGAGTTCCGGGCGGACAGGCGGAGTATCTTCGTGTTCCGTTCGCGGATATCGGGCCGATCAAAATCGAATCTGGAATTCCAGACGAGAAGGTTTTGTTCCTGTCGGATATTTTTCCAACTGGCTATATGGCTGCAGAGAATTGCGGTATTGAACCGGGAGATACCGTCGCGATCTGGGGCTGCGGTCCCGTGGCTCAGATGGCGATCAAAAGTGCCTGGATGTTCAAAGCCGGACGGGTGATTGCGATCGATTGCGTCCCGGAGCGATTGGCAATGGCTCGCGAAGCCGGGCTTGCCGAAACCATCAATTTCGAAACTGAGAACGTCTACGACAAGCTCATGGAGATGACCAACAGCCGCGGGCCGGATCGCTGCATTGACGCGGTCGGATGCGAAGCCCATGCCGCCGGTCTCTTCTCAACGGCGATGCAGAAGGTGAAGTCAGCCGTGCTGACGGCCGATCGGGCGCATGTTTTGAGCGAAGCCATCATGTGCTGTCGCAAAGCCGGGACAATTTCTGTGCCGGGCGCTTATGTCGGAATGGTTGACAGATTGCCTTTTGGCGCTTTTATGAATAAAGGGCTGACACTTAAGACTGGCCAGACGCATATGCAGCGGTATCTGAAACCGCTCCTGCAGAAGATTGAAGCGGAAGAGATTGATCCTTCGTTCGTGATTACTCACCGACTCACACTTGATGAGGCTCCAGCAGCCTACGAGACGTTCAGAGATAAACAAGACGGGTGCATCAAGGTCGTTCTGACCCCGGCATAAGCGAAAGAGAAACGACACAAAGGCAGTCGGACAGCTTTTTGTATTCCTGTTCTCGGAACTTGAGCCAGCGGTTGACCGACTCGCAGACTCAAATCGCATCAGCAGGACGGTGTCAGGAACCATTGTTTTGCAGCGTCCTTGCCAAGTATGTCGTGTGATGAAGGAACCGGAATCATGGTGAGAATTCGATTGGCCATTTTACTTTTCGCAAGTTGGTCCTTCTTCGGCGGATGTCAGCGCGAGGCCAGTATTCCTAGCGATAGTTTCCGGCTCACCGTGCAGGAGGTCGTTTCGGAGTCCGATGTCAGCGTTTCGCTCCTCACCATTCGGCTTTCGCGTCGCGCGAGCATTTCAGTAGATGGTGATGGTTTCCATAGTCACGTCGTTCTGCCGGACGCACAGGAGGGTGTGCTCAGAGATGGAGGGGTGACCGTAAGTGTGGCGCGGGTTGCGCCGAGCCAAGACAAATTCGCTTACGTTCAGGCATTGATAAGTCCGACGGCTCCCGACGGCGCTAGAGATAGCGGAACGTGCGTGTATCCGGTTCCCACCGATACCACGCTTGCGAGTTTCTTTTCCATTTCGGCTACAGATGGCGTTTACAAGCTGGATACACCAGTCACCATCGCTCAGATGGAAGGCAAGCCTGTGACACTGGTTGTCGACAGCCCAACGAAGTGAGACGACATGACCATATTGCCTGACGAGATCACAGCGTTCCAAATGGACAATCCACTCCACCCTTATCAAGGAGCATGCGATGAGTAATGCAAACCAACCCCTGCCGTACACGGACGACGTCGAAACGATTCCGGCGGATGAGGCGAAAGATATCGAACGGGTGGTTCAAGCGATGAAGTTGCTTCTAGCGCGGACTCAGGCCAAGAGCGGCGAGTTTCGGGCGGACGTCCATGTCAAAGCGCATGGCTACGTCCAAGGGGAACTCCGCATGCTGCCGGACTTGCCCGCCGAACTTGCGCAGGGACTTTTTGAACGCGCGGGTGTCTACCGGTCAGTGGTTCGGTTTTCCAATGCAGCCAGCGAGCCGCATGCCGATGCGGTTCCAGACGGTCGCGGCATGGCGATCAAGGTGCTGGGGGTGACAGGAGACATGGTCTCGGCGGACGAGCAGGGCGGCCCGACGCAAGATTTCTTGATGATCAACCATCGCGTGTTTTTCGCCCGCAACGCAAAGGACTTTCTGCGCTTGGAGCGAGTTCTCGTCGAAGCGGACAACAGCCCGCTCGCGACGGCGCAAGGAGCGCTAACCCGTCTCTTCCGCCTGGCGTCGTCAAAAAACACATGTGAAGTCAGAAGTACCGCCGGGCGTCTGAGTCACATCTCTCTCAGTGAAGAAGTCGAAGTCAGGAATGAAAAACCTGAAAGAAGTAGAATGAGGAGCCCATTATGCGAATCTGGATGCTGACAGGCCTGATCGCCTTCTCCTTCGGGTGCACCGAGCAACACGAAGGCAAACAATCGTCGAATGATCCGTCTACCACGCATGGCAGCCACGGCGAAAAGATCTCGGCCCACAACGACAATCATTCGTCTCATGGAGATTCCGCTGGCCATGGGGAAATGAATATGAGCGCCCTGACTCGGCGTGTACTGAAAGTTCAGACCGACCCACCGGAGCCAAAAGCCGGAGCACCTGTAAAACTGAAGTTGCAAATTCAGAGCGATGATCTCACGCCGATCAGGACGTTCGACGTTGTGCATGAAAAACTAGTCCATTTGATTGTGGTCCGAGACGGACTTGATGAGTTTGCGCACCTGCATCCGGAAGTGGACGCAACCGGAAATCTGACAGTTGACTATGTGTTTCCGAAGTCCGGCACGTATCGGCTGTTCGCCGACCACCAGCCGCAGGGACAGTCTCCCGGACTGGCGACAGCAGAACTCATCATCGCTGGTGACGATGAGCCGGCGGTCGCACTCGTGCCGGACACGCCGGACGAAGTCACAGTCGGCGAGATAAACGCTCATATTGCAGTGACGCCGGGGGAGCATGCCACAACGGTGCGATTCCAGCTGATCGATCTGGCGGGAAAAACACTGACCGACCTCGAACCCTATCTCGGCGCGATGGGCCACCTGGTCATAATCAGCGCAGATGGTCGCGATTACGTCCACGCTCATCCTCTCAGCGAAGCTCGAACGGCGCCCGATGGAGCCGTTGAGTTCGCGGCTCATTTTCCGAGACCCGATATCTACAAAGCGTGGGGCCAGTTCCAACGTGGCGGATCGGTCTTCACCGTGCCGTTTGTGCTTGAACACACGGGCGGAGAGTCGAAGTAAGGAGCCTCAGTTATGTCGCAAGTTCCTGAAAGCCCTCAAACAGCGGACGCGGTCGATCGCCTCATCGCGGTGATGATATGAGCGAGTTGCAGATCTCCTCTGGTGAAGCCGGCGTAAACCTGGACGCCCCGGACACGGCGATCATTCCGGAATGTCACCCACTGCTTTCCGTGCGAAGTTTTGGCCTGACCGACACTGGCCGGGTCCGCGCCGTGAACCAGGACCAGTTTTTGGTCGCCACTCTGCTCAAGGCTCTGCAGATCGAGCAATCGAGTCTGCCTCAGAAGAAAATTCAGCATAGTCCCGACCGAAGTTACCTGTTCGTCGTCGCCGACGGCATGGGCGGTCATGCCGGAGGAGAACAAGCCAGCGCCATGGCCATTGACTCGGTGGAGGAATTCATTCTTGGCACCTTCAAGTGGTTTGCACAATTCAAAGAGCCGGAACAAGATCAGGTTCTGACTGACTTCCAGACGGCCCTGGGCGACGCAAATGCCCGCGTGCTGGCCGAGGCGAGGGACTGGCCTGAACTCCGCGGAATGGGGACGACGCTGACACTGGCCTACAGTCTGAATGACGTGTTGTTTATCGCTCATGTCGGCGACACTCGCTGTTACCTGTGTCGCCAGGGGCGACTCTACCAATTGACTCACGACCACACTCTGGTAGAAGAAATGGTACGTAACGGTACCGTGGCCATCGAAGACGCGGCTAAGCACCATTTGCGCCACGTCATCACAAACGCCGTCGGGGGCAGTTCAGCCAATCTGAGAGTCGAGGTTCACAAGTTGCAGCTCGAGGACAGTGACCGGGTGCTGCTCTGTTCGGACGGACTCACAGGAATGCTCACGGATGTTGAAATCAACAGGGTCCTTCACACGGAAGCCGAACCGGAAGACGT
>JAYSPO010001664.1:0-18983 GCA_043722015.1 Candidatus Kuenenia sp.
AGGGTTCTGACCCTTTGGAGGCACGCTGAAGATGTTGGTGTTTAATTTTTGCCGGAGAGGGTCAGAACCCGTTTTCGGAGTTGTCTTTTTCGAATCTACCTGAACGCTATGTCACACACTGCAAAACCGACCGCCCTGAAGATGGGGATTCCCATTCCGAATTCAAAACTCGGACTGTGGCTGTTTCTGGGTACAGAAATTATGTTCTTCACCGCATTTATCGGGTCGTACATCGTCCTGAGACTTGGGTCGAAGGGCTGGCCGACGGACACAAATGACACGCACATCAATGTGCTTCTTGGTGGCTTGAATACGTTCGTGCTGATCGTGTCCAGTTACCTGGTCGTTGTGGCTCACGAAGCCATGGCTCAGAAGAATTTTGCCAAAGCCCGCACATATCTGCTGGGCACAATGCTTCTGGCCTTCCTGTTTCTTGGGATCAAATCGATCGAATACTACGGAAAGATCTCGCACGACATTCTGCCGGGGCATATTGCGGAGACATCATCGCAGGCCGTGAAAAAAGCCAGTCGCGAACTGGATGTTGTGGTTCGAAATCGCTTCGCCGAATACACCAGTAGCGGTGCCGTGCCGACGGACCGTCCCAACGATATTGTGAACCTCGTGAACCAGATTGCCGCATTGCCAACAACCGCGAAGCCACCTGAAGGCGTGAGCGAAGGAACATTTGCTGCACTCAAGGAATCCGCCCCGGTCGATGTCGAACTATTCAAGCAGTGGATGAATCTGCATCAGCACATTGTAGCGAACGTGTCGCTCAAAGTACCCGCGATCGGACCTGAGTACCTGGCTGCTCGCGGGGCACTCAAAGAAGGGGAAAAACTACCGGAACTGGAATATGCCGAAGTGACGTCGTTACTGACGGTCATGAAAGCGGACGAGAAGTACGGATCCTGGGTGACCAAAGGTGTCTTTGAACCGCATCCTGTGGTGTACGGAAACATCTTTGCGTCAACCTACTTCCTGATGACCGGCTTTCACGCGGTCCACGTCGTGGTGGGCATGATTCTGTTCTGGCTGGTTCTGAGGCAGGGCAGCAAACTGAATGAAAAATGGACAGACTTTGTCGAGAACAGTGGTCTGTATTGGCACTTTGTGGACCTTGTCTGGATCTTTCTGTTTCCAATGCTGTATATCATCTGAGATCCACTTCGTGAATCGCGGGTTGTTTCTCGGTCGTTGTCCGTTGTTGATTTTTTGATTGGGTTCTTCGATGTCTCACGACGCTCATGCCAGCCAGGTTGCTCACTCAGACGACCACGCTCACGAAACACATCACGTGAATTACCTGGCCATCTTTTTCGTGCTGTGCGTCTGCACCGCGTTGTCTGTAATTTTCGACGTCGTCCACTTGAGCAAGCCTATCACAATTGTCCTCGTGATGTCGGTCGCCATCACCAAAGCACTCTGCGTCATGATGTTTTTCATGCACCTGAAGTTTGAAGGCAACTGGAAATTCGTGCTGCTCGCACCCACAACTATTCTGGCCATCGGGTTGCCATTGGCTTTATTCCCTGACGTCGGTGCGTCGTACTACACTCCGACAGCACCACAGGTCACGCGCTGGGCGGAAGAAGTCAGCGAATACCAAAAGTACCACGCAGAGCACCTGAAACACCTGGAAGCTGCGGCTCACGTTGCACCAGGCGACGTCGAGCCCGCGCACGCCGAATAGGTTTCGCCAGGACGAAGGTTCAGGTGCTCTGTCACTGGTGGTATGAGGGGTGGCCGGGGTTGGAGGGCGTTAGCCCGAAACCCCGGGGCTTCCTTCGCTCCGCTCAGTCCAGCCCCGGCCACCCGATTCATCAAAGCACGATGGGCAGTGCATTAGTCACCGCCATTGATGGCTGGAAATGTGACGGACAAGAATGTCCATCCTACAGAGCTGGAATTCGTGCAGCGTTCCCGTTCCTGTCCGACAAGCCCGTTCCGTTCAGTGTTGCGAACGGAAAAATGCTGCTATCATGTTACGTACCTGACGGCGACATCGGCGCCTTTTGACTATTTGGGGGAGAAACCATGCGATTTCAGCGACTGTGCTTATTTCTGGCTGCACTGTGTGTGACGTCTGTGTCTGTGAGTGCGGACGATTGGGAATCTATTTTCGACGGCAAGACGCTGGAAAACTGGGACGGCGATCCCGCTGTCTGGAGCGTTAAAGACGGTGCAATCACCGGAGCGACCTCAGACGACGAAGCAAAGAAGCTGAAGCGGAACACGTTCATTATCTGGCGTGGTGGCGAAGTTGATAACTTTGAACTCGAATTCGAATACAAGATCGTAAACGGCAATTCCGGTGTGCAGTATCGCAGCTTTGAACTGCCGGATGCGAAATGGGGCATCGGCGGGTATCAGGCGGACTTCGAAGCCGGTGACACGTACTCCGGGATTCTTTACGGCGAAGCTTTTCGCGGAATTCTGGCTCAGCGTGGCCAGGCGACCGAGTTGGTTCGCAAGGATGGAAAACTTGAAGTCAAAGAAACTGCTAAAATCGGTGACACAAAAAAGATTCAGGCGAAAATCAAAAAGGAAGACTGGAATAAGTACCACATCGTCGCCGACGGCTATCACTTCCAGCATTTCATCAACGACGTCCAGACAATCGATGTGACTGATAACGATGTTCAGGAACGTCGAGCCGCAGGACTCCTGGCGTTGCAGGCCCATGCTGGCCCGGCCATGACCGTGCAGTTTCGCAACATTCGATTGAAACGTCTGCCTGCTCCCAAAAAGGTGGCCTTGATCGCAGGCAATCCCAGCCACGGCTATGGTGCTCACGACCATCGTGCGGGCTGCATGCTGCTGGCCGAAGCGTTGAATGCTGCAAACCTGGGCATTGAGGCCAGCGTCTACACCGAGGGCTGGCCGAAAGATGAATCTGTGCTGGACAGCGCCGATACGATTGTCATCTATGCGGATGGTGGCGGCGGACATCCGTTTAACAGCAGGCTGGATCGCCTGAAGGCGCTTGAGAAACGTGGCATCGGCATGGTGTGTCTGCACTACGGTGTGGAAGTTCCGAAGGGCGCGTCGGGAGATGCGTTTCTGGATTGGACCGGCGGTTACTTTGAAGCGGACTGGTCCGTAAATCCTCACTGGACAGGCAATTTCAATAAGTTTCCTGATCATCAGATCGCAAACGGTGTGAAGCCATTTCGCATCAACGACGAATGGTATTACCACATGCGTTTTGCAGGAGACGACGCCGGGATTATTCCTGTGTTGACGGATCTGCCACCACGTTCAACACTGGTGAAAGAAGACGGCAGCCTTGCGCGGCCCGATGGACCGCATAACAATAACCCGATTGTCCGGGCAGCTGTCCTTGACCGCAAAGAGACTCAGACCGTAGCGTGGGCGCGTTCACGTAAAGATGCAGGTCGCGGATTCGGGTTCACTGGTGGGCATGATCACTGGAACTGGGGCAACCGTGACTTCCGGACACTGGTGCTGAACGCCATCGCCTGGACGGCACACGTGAATGTGCCGAAGGACGGAGTTCCTTCAAAAGACCTGACGGTCGCTGACCTTCAGGCAAATCAGGATGACGATGTCCCAGGTGATTTCAATCCAGCCCGTATACAGGCCATGCTCGACGAATGGGCTGCGGCTCGGAAGTAAGATGTGCGTTGGGCTCTTGTTGTGTGGCGGGACGAGCGACTGACAAACAGCGCCGTCCCATCATGCATGGTGCATACATCTGCAGGATGGCCGCGAAGGAACGCAAAGATCGCAGAAAGAGTCTTGGGAGTCGGTGATTCATCCTGGCAGCAGGAGGAACGCGCGTCGGAGACACGGGGCACAGTGGTCAGCAATCCATAAATCCATGACGGCAGTGAGCCGTCCCATAAGCAAGGTGCATTTTGTGGCGAATTCGATTCAGCCAATTCTTCTGAACGGACATTGGATTTCCAGCACGGGGACTTCGGTCTTCCAGGCGGTCAATCCGATGACGGAAGAACAGCTTCCCGGAAAATTTCCCGTCAGTCCCTGGGAAGAGATTGAAACGGCCATCAACGCTGCAGCGAAAGTTTCGCGTCAGATGCGTGGCTGGCCGGGAAGTCGCTTCGCGGATTTCCTTGAGTGCTACGCGAAAGAGATTGAAGCTCGAGCCGAATTGCTGATCGAAGCGGCTCATGCTGAAACAGGACTGCCCGTATCACCGCGCCTGAAGGACGGCGAGCTCCCGCGGACGACCAATCAACTGCGTCAGGCGGCTAAGGCAGCTCGTACGGATTCATGGCGAACCCCGGTCATCGATACGGCTGCGGGAATCCGTGCCATGCTTGGCCCGATAGGCCCGGTGGTTGTGTTTGGTCCGAACAATTTTCCATTTGCATTCAACGGAATTTCCGGTGGAGATTTTGCCGCCGCGATCGCCGCTGGCAACCCGGTGATTGCAAAAGGGCATCCGTGTCATCCCGAAACATCACGCATTTTCGGTGATGCGGCTCTCACCGCGATTCGAGAGACCGGGATGCCCGAAGCGCTCGTGCAGCTGATCTATCGCACCAGCCATGACGACGGGGCGAAGCTGGTTTCCGATCATCGCATTGGCGCGTCGGGTTATACCGGCGCGCGACATACGGGTCTGAAGCTCAAGGCCGCTGCTGATGCCGCCGGGAAGCCGATGTATCTGGAATTGTCGAGTATCAATCCGGTCTTCATCATGAGCGGCGCGCTCAAGGAACGCGCGGTCGCACTGGCCGATGAATTTGCCGGAAGCTGTCTGATGGGAACGGGACAGTTTTGCACAAATCCCGGTCTGGTTATTGTCCCTTCCAGTGAAGCCGGCAATGCATTTGTCGCTGCGGTTGCTGAACGGTTTGCGAAAGCTCCGGTCGGCACAATGCTGGCAGAGGGAGTCCGCAAGAGTTTCTCTGCGGGGATTCGGACGCTGATCGACGCCGGGGCAAGTCTTGTGACGGGTGGCGAACCGGGCGGCGGGAAAGGCATCTGCTTCCAGAACACTTTGCTCACAGTTCATGGGCGGCAGTTTCTGATCAACCCTGAGGTTTTTCAGACGGAGGCCTTTGGCAACGGGTCACTCTTTGTGCTGGCCGATTCGGTGGCTCAGATGGCTGAAATTGCCGAGTCGCTCGAAGGCAATCTCACCGGTGCAATTTACTCCTCCACCACGGGCAGCGATGACGCCGACTATGCGGCGGTCGAGAAGCCGTTGCGGACCAGGGTCGGGCGACTGCTCAACGACAAAATGCCGACCGGTGTCGCAGTAAGTCCAGCCATGAATCACGGTGGACCATTCCCGGCAACCGGGCATCCTGGTTTCACTGCGGTCGGAATTCCCGCATCAATCGTACGGTTCGGCATGTTGCAGAGTTACGATGCCGTTCGACCTCAACGTTTGCCGCCCGTGCTGCAGGATAAGAATCCTGGTGGTGTGTGGCGTCGTATTGACGGTGAATGGACGCTGAAAGACGTTTAAAGACGGTAGCTTTCCGACTTATCTGAACTACTAACAGTTGATTTCTTGTTGCTCCGCGAAGATTTTCAGGCGGCGATTTGTAGAGGTTGTTCTCGTGCATCAACTTTGTTCTCACCAGGGTTCAGACTCGGTAAGGGTAAAATCGGAAAGTAGCCGTCACGCTCCGCCGTGACGAACCTTGAACCGGGCCACCTGAATGGAGTGCCCGCGCTGATTGTCCTTTAGGCCATGAAACGGGGCTGGTCGTGGAAAACAGTCTCGGTTGATGAGTCTTGAAGGACAAATGCTCATCACGGCGGAGCGTGATGGCTACTTTGGGTTGCGGGCGAAGCCCGCGTTGCGAAATCCGTGGTTAAAGTTTTTGTAACCTTTCACGACATTTCGAGAATGACAGTTTGAACCACAGATGGACACGGATGAATACAGATTGACCGTTGATTTCTATCTGTGTAAATCTGCGTTTATCAGTGGTTGCTTGCGACAGCCTCGTTAGAATTGTCCCGATCTTATGTCAGATTCAGAACTTCAGTCTCGCCTCGCTCCGGTGCTTGGGCGGGTTCCGAGTGGTGTATTTATCCTTGTGGCGGGTGACGGCAGCGGTCTTCGCACGGGTTTGCTGACGAGCTGGGTGCAACAGGCGTCGTTTGAACCGCCTCAAGTCACGATTGCGGTCAATAGGTCGAGATATCTGATTGACTGGCTGAAGGACGGATCGCCCGTGACGCTGAACCAGGTTCCGAAGGGCGACAATCTGCTGTTTCGCCATTTCGGCAAAGGATTTGATCCCCATGCGGACGCCTTTGATGGAATTGACCTGGTTCCCGCGAACAATGGTCTGGTCGCGTTGTCCTCTGCATTATCGACGATGGAAGGAACCGTTTGCGGGCAGATGGATGCGGGCGACCATCGGATCCTGCTGGTGACGATCACGAATGCGATTGTTCACAGAGATCCAACACAGTTTGAACCGTTCGTACACGTGCGGAAGAATGGGTTTAGTTATTAGTTTGACAGGAAAATCGAATGGGTGATCGAGTCGTCCTGGCGATGAGCGGTGGAGTTGACAGCTCCGCTGCCGCAGTTCTGCTGCATGAGCAGGGATATAAAGTTATCGGACTGTTTATGCGATCCGGTGAGACGGAGTCCGCGTGCGCTGTACCGGCGACGGGCCTGTTGCCCGTCGTCAATTCGGGATCGAATCGTCAGGGCTGCTGCAGTTCGGAAGATGCGGCAGATGCGAGACGGGTTGCCGATCGACTCGGGATACCCTTTCATTCGCTCAATTTTCAGGATGCGTTCCTGAAGATTAAGGACTACTTTGCAGACGAATATCTCGCCGGGCGCACACCGAATCCGTGCGTGCAGTGCAATAATTGGCTGAAGTTTGGACGCCTGTGGGAGTTCGCTCAGCAAGTCGATGCTCAATACATCGCCACCGGCCATTATGCCCGCGTCATGCCGGATGAGACAACCGGCGAATGGGGATTGTATCGCGGTCTGGATGACAACAAAGATCAATCATACGTCCTGTTCGGGATCCGGCGCGAACTGCTGCCAAACGTACTGCTGCCGATTGGCACGTTTCAGAAGCCTGACATCCGAAAGTTGGCAGGAGAGTCCGGGTTGCGAGTAGCCAATAAGAAGGATTCGTATGAAATCTGTTTCGTGCCTGATCAGGACTATGCCGGATTCCTGAAGCGTTATCGCGGGCACGATGGCACTGCCGGAGACTTTGTCGATATGCAGGGACAGGTCCTGGGGGCACATGAAGGCTATGAGCATTTTACCGTCGGCCAGCGAAAGGGTTTGGGGCTGGCTTTTGGCGAACCCCGCTTCGTGATCGAAATCCGTCCGCAGACTCGGCAGGTCGTGCTGGGGCACCGTGAAGATCTGGCAACGACGCGTATTGCAACGGTCGATTGCAACTGGCTGTCAGACCGGCCAGTAGCTCGCACGACGTGCGCGGTCAAGGTCCGGTATCGTCAGACGTCCGAGCTGTGCGTCATCGAACCCGGCGAGAACAACACGGCAACTGTTTATCCTCACGAACCAATCTTCGGCGTCGCGCCCGGGCAGGCGGCCGTGTTCTACGACGGCGATCGAGTGCTTGGCGGCGGCTGGATTCGGAGTGGCCGCAAGGAATGAGCGGAAGATACCAGCCCAGGACGGTCGAATTCCCGGGATGCAGGGAATTCCTTCCGGGATAACATGGTCTTGGGTTGCTGACTGATTACGATCCCGGTTTCCATCCTGTTGCGCACACAGGTCAGCCGAATGCCTCCATTCTGGATTCTATACGTCGATGAGTTCAGGGTCTGAGAATTCTGCCGAGATCAACAGATGGCTCCAGCGTCTTCGTGATGGGGATGCCTCGGCCAGGCAGGATCTTATTCGCTCCGCTCAGAATCGGCTGATCCGGCTTGCCCGAAAGATGCTGGGTGATTTCCCCCGCCTGCGACGCTGGGAAGAGACGGATGACGTATTTCAGAACGCGGTTATCCGCCTGTGTCGATCTCTTGACCATGTGATCCCGGATTCTGCATCGGCCCTGATCAGCCTTGCTGCCCGTGATACACGCTGTGCCCTGATTGACCTCGCCAGACACTATTACGGGCCACAGGGACATGGAGCGAATCATCATTCTGCCGGGGACTCCAGCAGTCTGACACCACTGGCAGACCCGGCTGACGACACCCACGACCCGACCTCGCTTGCCTATTGGTCGGAGTTTCACCACCGGGTTCAGGACCTGCCGCCCGAGCAACAACAGGTGATGGACCTGGTGTGGTATCATGGACTCAGCCAGGCCGAAGCAGCAGACCTTCTGAATATTAGCGAACGCACACTGCAAAGACGTTGGCGACAGGTCTGTCTCTCGTTGCACGAAGCGATGGGCGAACCACCACCTGGCTCTGACTGATCATGTTCAGCGCTTCCGCTGAAAAATCCCGGCGGTGACGGCGATTTTGCAGGTGGCATGACCGATCACTTCGTTACATTCCGCTCGCCTGGATCTGACATCAACCTGAGAACTCCGCATGAACCCTGATCACAGCCTGATTGACCAACTGCTGGACCGCTGGGACGAAGAACGCCTCGCCGGTCGCCAGCCTGACCTGCAGCGACTGTGCCAGGATTATCCGGAAGCGTTACCCTTGCTACGAGAGCAGATTCATGCATTCGAGCAGATGGACCAGTTGCTGAAGCGCAATCAGCCAGCGACGCTCAGCACATCGGCGGAAAACGGTTCGTCCGCTTCTGCAGGATCACCAAAATCACCAGGATCGCTGGTTTCTGTGGGCAGCATCGTGTCAACGGCCGCTCGTTACCGTATCATAAAATCGCACGCCAGAGGCGGCCTTGGCGAAGTCCTGGTCGCTCAGGACGAACAGCTCGCACGCAGAGTCGCCCTGAAGCAAATGCATGGACCTCTCAGCGCCGACCCTGTCCGCCGCCGGAGATTTCTCCGGGAGGCTGAGATCACAGGTCGGCTTGATCATCCGGGGATCGTGTCGATTCTGGGCGTTGGGGAGGACGGGAATGGCAATCCGTGCTATGCCATGGAATTTGTCTCAGGAGAAACTCTGGCTGAAAAAGCCCGGGAGCTCCATCGGCAGTTTGCGGAATCCGGCGGTTCGCTTCGGAAAGCGTTTGAATCGACCGTAATCAGGCCGCTCGTGTCGAGATTTATCTCGGTCTGCAATACGATCGCCTACGCGCACAGCCAGGGGGTCATTCATCGTGATATCAAACCGGCCAATGTCATGCTGGGGGACTTCAGCGCAACGTATGTCGTGGACTGGGGCCTGGCAAAGTCCATCGGACAGTTAGCTCCGGTCGGCGATTCGCTGACTTCGCCGCCGACCTGCCCGCCAGTCTCCTGTGAAGCGGAGACAACCAATGCCTTAGATTCTGTAACGGCTGGTGATGATCAGAACATCGTTGATCGCAGCCTGACCGGAATTGGCGCTGTCATGGGCACTCCTGCGTATATGAGCCCCGAGCAGGCTTCCGGAGACTTTTCCAGGGTTGGTACCGCCAGCGATATCTACAGCCTGGGTTCAACCCTGTACTTTGTCCTCACCGGTCGCGCATCGGTGGGCAGTGACAGCGATGCGCGCTGGATCGAACAGTTGAAGTCCGGGAGCTTTCCTGATCCATCAACGATTCAGCGACTGGTGCCACGAGCCCTGGAAGCGATCTGCCTGAAGGCGATGGCGACTCAGCCGGATGATCGCTATGCGACGGCGCTGGAGCTTGCCGCGGAACTGGAACATTGGATGGCGGATGAACCGGTCGCTGCGTTGCAGGAGTCGGTCTCAGAAAAGATGGCACGTTTCATGCGGCAGCACCGAGCATGGACGCAGTCCATTGCTGTGGCCGTTGTGGCGATTGCGATCATTGCCAGCGTCTTTGCCGTCCTGCTGAACACACAAAAGAACATCGCTGAATCCGCAGAGTCAAAAGCCACACTGCTGGCCGGACAGAAATCGCAGTTGGCGGACGAGCAGGCGCGGCTGGCCGCTCGGGAAGCGACCGCCCGAAAAATCGCCGATGAACAGAATCAGTTGTCCCTCGCAACGCTCAAGTCGGTCGTCTTCAATATCTCCAGAAAACTGAAGTTGGTTGCTGGTGCGTCGGAAGTCCGACAGGCTCTGCTGAAAACCTCGATCGACGGTCTGAATCGTGTGGCAAGATCACTGGACACGCGAACGGAAATCGACCGAAATCTGGCGATTGCACACAATGACATTGGCCAGACCTACCTGCTGGCTGGAAATGTCGAGGGCACGGATGCGACAGCGGAGGCGTTGAAGCACTACATGCGTGCCAATGCGATTTCGCAGGAGTTGGCGGTCGAAAACCCAGACGATTCAGAGCTGCAACGCGACTTGTCCGTTTCTTATGAGAAAATTGGCGACGTGCAGCAGCAACTGGGCGACCTCAAACTTGCGGAAGCGGTCTACCTGAAGAGTCTGTTGATCAGCGAACGACAGGTCTCCTTGTCGCCAAATGACCATGAGCTGAAGCGGGATGTTGCATTCGGTTTCGAGAAACTCGGCGATGTTCGACTGGCACGCGAACAGGTGGATTTGGCTAAAGCGGCGTACACACGCTGCCATCAGCTGTATACTGAAAACGTCCAGGCAAAACCTGGCAATTCCATGCTGCAGCGAGATCTGCTCGTGGCCCAATCAAAGCTGGGCAATATCCTGCTCCAGGAAAGCGACCTTCCGGGTGCTGCGAAAGCATATCGGGAGTGCATTGAAACGTGCCTGGCGCTTGAAAGAATTCCGGATTCCGGATCACAGCCGCGCGACCGATCCGTGATGCTCAACAAGCTTGGCAGTGTTTTGCAAAAACAATCCCTGCTCGGGGAGGCTGCTGGCGCGTACAACGAGGGCCTGACGATCGCTGTGCAGATCGCTGAATCCGACCCGACGAACGCGGGCGCTCAGCGGGACCTGTCCATTTCGCTGAACAATGTGGGCGATATTTGTATGCTCGAAGGGCAACTGGATCCTGCCCGCACCCACTTTCAGCGCGGGCTGGAAATTCGCCGGGCTCTTGCCGTCAAAGATGCATCCAGCCAGGTCGCTCAGACAGATGTTGCTCAAAGCCTGCTGAGACTTGGCGAACTGGAACAACAGGCCACTCAGCCGGAAAAAGCCAGCGCGTATTTCACCGAAGCGCTGGCCATTCTGCAGCCGCTCAAGGAGGCCGACAAACTTCAGTCGGCAGCCGATCAACTGTTGCTGGAGACAGTGCAGAAGCACCTGACGAAGGTTACGCCGGAGCTGTAATCCGATTTCCAGTCAGGCACCGCTGGCTGATACTCTGGCAGTGATGCTTTGAGAGGTGGACGGAGCTGGGCGCAAGCCGAACCGCCGGGGCTTCCTTCGCTTCGCGCCGCTCAGTCCAGCCCCGGCCACCCGATCCCCGAACGCGAATGTGGGGATCCACTGGCGCCATTCCGCAAAAGAGTCGGCGCGATTGGGCACCTAAGCACTCGTGCATAAGTTCTTTCGTTTAACGGCGAGCCGCAGGCGTAGGCGGAAGCAAGCGGGAATCGCCTGCGCCTACGGCTGGCCGTTAAACGAATTATGCCGATGTAATTCTGGACAGGTGCTTACACCGAGCGGCGGCGTTTTTGTCCACATTTCAAAATGTTTTGAAATTTTCTGTCGTCCGTTTGGGTCGGCATACGCCTTCGCACAGACCGAAATTCCGTTGTTGCGGGATTCGCGATTGCGACACAGCAAATCTGTGCGCAATTCTCAACGTCAAGCAAAGGTGCCCAAACATGCGACTTTCCACGATTCTGAAAAGCCTGGCAGGAGTGAACCAAAAGCGGAAAGGCGTCCGTCTGAAGAGCAAATGGCAGACGGTGAATGTGGAAACCCTGGAGGTCCGTCAACTTTTGACCGCCCAGGTGACGCAGATGCCAGACATTAATCTCGTGGCTGAAAGCGGTTCCTCTGACCCGCAGGAGCTGACTCAGATCGGCAATACTTTGTTCTTCACGGCGATTGACAAGACTCACGGTCGTGAGCTGTGGAAGAAGGAAGGAACCAGCGCGGCGGAGCTGGTGAAAGACATCTTCGTGGGCACGGACAGCTCCAGCATTTCGGAACTCACGGCGGTCGGTTCGACGTTGTTCTTTTCGGCGAATAACGGCATCCACGGTCAGGAGTTGTGGAAAAGCGACGGCACGGCGGCCGGTACAGTGCTGGTGAAGGACTTCGCCGGCTCGAATAACAGCCTCGGCTTCCCATACGGCTCGGGTCCGCAACAGCTCACTAATGCGAATGGCAAGCTCTTCTATGTCGCCCATGTGGTCACGGAGAACATATCAGGCATCGTCCATTCGCTGATGACAAGCGACGGCACGGCGGCCGGAACGCAAATCGTCAGTTCCTCCATTGGCGATGTATGGACCGGAAATGGAGCTGGACTCACGGCGATTGGATCGGAGGTTTATTTCCTCGCCTGGTCACCCGGGAACGTCGCCGGAACAGAACTTTGGAAGAGCGATGGCACGCCCGCGGGCACGGTGCAGATTGCTGATATCTGGCCAGGTGGCGGGGAAGGCCACGCCGATCAGTTCACTCAGGTCGGCAGTACGACATTCTTCACGGCATGGTATTCCAACGGGTTGAACGGGAGTCACAACCGGGAACTCTGGAAAACGGACGGCACGGCGGCCGGCACCGTGCTGGTGAAGGACATCAACACAAGTTCCGTGGATGCCAGCTCCGATCCCATTAATCTGACCAACCTGAATGGCACGCTGTATTTCACTGCTGACGATGGAGTGAACGGTCGTGAACTTTGGAAGAGCAATGGAACAGTAGGTGGTACGACAATGGTCAAAGATATTCTGGTCGGTCCCAGCAGCAGCAATCCCGGGAACCTGACCACGGTCGGCAGCACGCTGTACTTCAGTGCGAATGACGGTGTCAACGGAGATGAGTTGTGGAAGAGCAACGGCACGGCGGCCGGAACGGTGATGGTCGGCCACAGCGGAACGGCTAGCAACTTCACGCCGCGCAATCTGACAGACATCGGCGGATCGTTGTACTTCTCCGCTTTCACGTTTGAAAACGGAACAGAACTGTGGAAGTCGGATGGCACCACTGCGGGAACGAACGTCTATCGCGACATCAATCCTGGAGCGTCGCCGTCGAATGTTGCACAGCTCACCAACATCAACGGCGTCCTGTATTACACCGCCAACGA
Organism: Candidatus Kuenenia sp.; assembly: GCA_043722015.1. Classification (GTDB taxonomy): domain Bacteria; phylum Planctomycetota; class Planctomycetia; order Planctomycetales; family Planctomycetaceae; genus SXXK01. The sequence continues at coordinate 13,208 of JAYSPO010001664.1, forward strand.
TGGCGTGAAGGGCAATGAACTCTGGCGGCACGACCTGACTGCAAACACGGCCGTCATTAACGACCTCTTCCGCGGCACGTTCAATTCCTCGCCGCGCAGTTTTGTGCAGGCGGGCAGCAACGTGTTCTTCGTTGCCGACAACGGCGTGGCCGGTGAAGAGCTCTGGAAGTGTTCGGCCACCGGCACCGGAGCGACTCTGGTCAAAGACATTCGGACGGGAGTTGGCGGATCGCAGATCTCCGGGATGACCAATGTCAACGGCGTGTTGTATTTCTCAGCACTGACCGATGACGGTGGAACGGAACTCTGGAAGAGCAACGGAACAGGGGCCGGCACTGTCCTGGTAAAGGAAATTGCCGCAGGCACCGCGTGGGCGAACCCGTCGGCTCTGGCCAATCTGAATGGCACGCTGCTGTTCTCAGCGGAAGACGGCAACGGCCAAGAACTCTGGAAGTCCGATGGCACCGCCGCCGGCACGGTGATGGTGAAGAACATTGCAGCCGGGAATGTGAGTTCAATCGATCGGAACACCAACAGCATTGTGACGATTGGAACAACCGCCTGGTTCGTCGCGGACGATGGAGTGAACGGCGCAGAACTCTGGAAGACTGATGGCACCGAGGCCGGCACAGTGTTGGTGAAGGACATTCGCACGGCAACCACAGGTTCCGCGCCCGCGAATCTGATCGACGTCAACGGCCGACTGTATTTCACGGCCGACAATGGAACTGCTGGTCGCGAACTGTGGCAGTCCGATGGCACAACGCTCACCACCGTGCTGACAAAGGACACCGAGCCCGGTGCGACGGGTGCCCTCTTTAAGAACTTCGTCAACTCCAGCGGCAAGCTGTTCTTTGAAGCCTACACCAGCAGCAAGGGATCGTGGGATCTGTTTTCCCGTGCAACACCGACATCCGACACCGTCAATCTCCAGATGTTCAACGCCACTGGACATGTGAGGTACGTTGATACTCCGCTGACAGCCATCGGTGGCACCGTCTACTTTGCTCAACTGGATAACCACACCGGCACGGAGCTCTGGAAGAGCGATGGCACGGCCGCTGGCACGGTGATGGTGAAGGACATCGCCCCGACCATGCTTGCAAGCGGCGGCGGGCGTGTCTGGGGGTCGAACCCGCTGAACCTGGTCAACAACAACGGCACGCTGTTCTTCACCGCCAACGACATGAGCAGCGGTCAGGAACTGTGGATGAGCGACGGCACAGCGGCCGGAACTGCGATGGTGACCGACCTGACCGGCGACGCTGGCAGCAGCCATCCGGAAAACCTGACAGCGATCAGTGGCCGGGTCTTCATGTCGGCCATGTCTGAAGCGACGGGCCGCGAAGCAGTGAGCGTCATTGATATTGTCGTCCCGTCGATACCCTCCATCACATCGCCAGCAGCAACAACCAGCCTCCAGCGACCGGCGATCACTTGGACCGCATCTACGAACGCCGTCAATTATGACGTGTTCATCAAGAACAATGCCACCGGGGCAAATCCGCAGGTCAGCGTTAATGTGACAGGCACAACGTTTACGCCAAATATCGATCTGGGAATCGGGTCGCACACCGTCTGGGTTCGAGCCGTCTCATCTTCTGGAGGAATGTCCGCATGGTCAGCGCCTAGGGACTTTACCGTCAACACCTCGGCTGTTCCAGCACCGATGATTCGAAATCAGTTCACGTCCCGTCCCAACATCGTTTGGAAAGATCTGCCAGGTGCCGTGAAGTTTGACGTGTGGCTCGACAGCACAACGGTCGGTCAGGTCAGCACAGTTATCCTTCACAATATCACAGGAAAATCGTGGCAGAGTGCCACAGACCTGCCGCTCGGTCAGTATCGAGCGTGGGTGCGAGGACTGGATGCCAGTGGGCTGGCTGCCAACTGGTCGAGCGTCATCAACTTCTCGGTCGTCACAGCACCAACAATGACAGGACCGTCAACTTCGACATTCAGCCGGCGTCCGCAGTTTACATGGAACAGCGTAGCCAGCGCCACCAAGTACGACTTGCAGGTAAGAAACCTCGATACGGAAACGCTGGTCGTCAATCAGACTAATATCACCGCGACGAACTGGACACCGTCATCTGATCTTCCCGCAGGAAACTACCGCTGGTGGTCCATCGCCGCCAACGCGAACTATCGTGGACAGTGGTCGAAACCTGTGGATTTTTACGTGGGAGGTCGCACGGAGCTGCTCGCACCAACGGGTTCCGGCAATGACACGACTCCGACATTTAACTGGAAACCCGTCACAGGTGCCGCCAGCTACCAACTCTGGGTCGATCGAGCCGATACCTACGTCAGCGCGATCATCAATATCGGCGGCCTCACCGCCACGACTTACACCCCAACCACCGCGCTTCCTCTCGGCAACTACCGAGCGTGGGTCAGAGCCGTCAGCACCACCGGAGAAGTCAGTGCCTGGAGTGAGGTACTTGAATTCTCAATCGCCGAACTGTCCGCTCCGAAAGCGGATACAGTCGGCAGTGACATTGTCCTGGCGATCGCCGACCTCCTGCCACGGATCGAACTGAGCCTTAGTGAGTCAGTGCCAGCGTCCACACATGTCGCGTCCCGAAACACGGAGTCTGATCCTGAGGACCAGATCCGGAATCGTAATTCAGGAGCGGTTGAATCGCACGTTCGTTTCACTAATCTCAACTCGTCATCGGAGGTTCAGGACGTCCGACCGAGGACGGAATCGGGGCTCGCACTCATCGACGACCTGATGGCAGAACTCAGCCGCCCGAATCTCGGCGTCATCATGATCAGTCACGATGGAAGTGAATCGTAGCCCGAGCCATTTAAGGTCTTCGTATCGAACAGCGTGAGCGGGCTGTAGATTTATACTTCACGCGGGTTGGACTGCGGCTGTGTTCGGCGAGCGGGGGACGTGAGTCCCCTGATTTTTGCAGTGTCCACAAGGTCAATCAGGGGATTGACATCCCCCGCTCGCCAATGGAATACATCAATTCTTTGATCGTCGCATGGCCCAGAGTCGCTGAAATTCGTCCACCAGGGCCCTGGCAAATTCCGGATCGTTGATGTGCAAAGGGTATCTCACAATTCGACGCAATTCAGATGGCTCGACGAGCGTCTCCAGTTCGTTGAATAACGCTGCGTCGGCTGCGGGATCGTGAAAAGGCTGGCCTGCCGCATCGATCGCCGAAACACCCTGTTCCGGAATCAGTAACGTGACGGCGGACGAAGAATGATTCAGTTTCGCCGCGATCCATTCGGCGACCTGACGATTTTCTTCCTCTGTTGTGCGCATGAGCGTCACATTGGCGTTGTGCACATGCAGCGTCCGGTTGCGGAAGCGGTCGGGTACGATTGCTTTTGCTCCGAAGTTCACCATATCCAACGCACCAAGACTCATCACATACGGAATCTGTTTTTGCAGGATGACGTCAAAACGCTGCGGGCCAGCCGACAGAATGCCTCCGACGACTTCGTCGGCAACTTCTGTGGTGGTGACATCCAGCACGCCTTCGATCAAACCGGACTCAACCAATTTCTCCATCGCACGGCCGCCTGTCCCCGTCGCATGAAACACAAGACAGTCAAACCCCGCGTCTTCCAGGGATTTGCGAACCGCCGTCACACAGGTCGTCGTCACGCCGAACATTGTCATGCCGATCGCTGGCCGGACAATTGAATCGGCCACAACATGCGTCACCATGCCTGCCATCGCATGGGCGGCGTTGCTGAGGACTCGGCGCGAAACCGTATTCAGCCCTGCGACATCGACGATCGACGGCATCAGGCAGATATCACTGCAATCCACGTATGGGGCTGTATTGCCGCTCGCCATCGTCGAGACCATAAGCTTGGGAATCCCGACGGGTAAAGCTCGCATCCCTGCTGTGACGATGGCGGTGCCGCCGCTGCCGCCAATTCCGATCACCCCGGCAACGCGCCCCTTCGCGTGTTGCCGGAGCAGCCAGATGCGAAATGCGTCCGACATCGTTGTCACGGCAGCGCCTCGATCTGTTGACTGAACGTCGCTCAGTGTCAGCCCGGAGGCGGCCAGAACTTCCGACACACTGACATCCGCCGCTGCATCCGTTTCCCGCGCCGCGCTGACATCGACAGTTACAACATCCACCTTCGCCTGCAGCAGGCACGCCGCCACCCATGCCAGTTCCTCTGCTTTCGTATCAAACGTTGCGACGGCAAAGACGACAGCATGTCGCGGCGGGTTGAGTGATTGTTCAGGCATTAGCGGTGTCCAGCGGGGTTCCAAATTGAAGCACGTATCCGTTGTTATCGTAGATTCCAAACTCGCGCATTCCGTAATCGAAATCTTCGATCGGGTATCAGACTTTCACACGATCCTTGACTGCGGTCCACAGCCCATCGACATCATCGCACGTTACGTACAACGAACCAGTGAACGACCGAGCCGTATCGCCTGCGTGTTCGCTTGGACCGGCGAGCATGAACGCAAAGGTAACCGGGCGGCGGCATGAGACCTGGAATACGGAATACGGAATACGCGCCGCCCGCCGCTCAGGTTGACCGTCTTGTTCTGCCGTTCTTTCGTTATTCGTCACTCATGCGACGCCATAACCAAAGGCCGTCAGGGCTGTCTTCACTCACTGGAACTATCAAGATGAGCTGTTGGCCATCTTCAGCTAACGTGAAATCCCACGACCACGTCTCCTTGCGTGTCCGCTTTATAGAATGTGCAACCGCTGCAAAGTTGTACTCGTGTGGAAGTTCAAATGTCTGCCAGTAAGTGAGAGTTAACCGACCGTCATCGATACGCCAAACACCGACAAACTGCCCATTGGATGTTGAGAATTTTCGATCTGGCGAAAAGGAACGTATTGGGCCAGGTGGATTCGCCGACCATTCGCCTACCAATCGGGTCTCAAGTGGTGACAACGGCGACGGGATGTCGCTGAAAATAAAATGTGCGAGTAAAAGGACAAGTAGGCCGACGACAAACGCGGGCCACGCTCGCAGGAATCTTCGTTGTGGCTTCACGTGTGGTGTCCGTTTTTGAAGGTACTCGCTTACTGACGCGATGGAATGATGGCATAACCCTGAATTACACACGATGCGTAATATTGGCCAACAGGGGCAACAAACACGGGCGATGTCGAGGTTTGCTCCAATATCACGCGGCGCGTTGAATATCTGATATTCGACGCGCCGCGGATATCACAGTATCCATATGCCCGAGGGGTGTCAATTTGAACAAACTTGTGATTGAGCTGCAAGGTGTAGGATGTCGCTGAGCTGAGCAAAAGTCGGGGAATTTGATGGGGCTGAGTTATCCAGGTTTTGTACCGTCGGCGCGGATCGTGTTCCCGCATCGGTTTGCCGCAACGCGGCATAATGTGAAAGCCTGGGGCATCGCCCCAGGAAATGGCAGTATCGAACGTGGAAGCCCTGAAAGGGCGTGATGGAGATCCCCTTTGGGGCTCTGGTCTTTCGTTTCGCCGGTTCCCAGGGCGTTGCCATGGGCTTTCACATTTGGTGCCTTTGGCACAGAACGCGGTGAATTCACTTCGCGCAGACTGAATTCAGGAGCGACGCCAACTTCAATTGCTGGGTGCCAGGTATTCAACTGTCTCGCACGCTGGACAGGAACAGGATCGCACTTTTCACATCAATAAGATTCCCGGCTCTGGCGCTCGCCAGGATGTCTCCGGCAGAAATGTCGGTCACTGACAAGCCGTGCAGTTCCTTGCTGGTGGGCAATGCCACGGTTTCCTTCTTGTTCTCATCGCGTGGATCCGTCCGCAGAGCAACCTTC
>JAYSPO010001665.1:0-3098 GCA_043722015.1 Candidatus Kuenenia sp.
GCTTTCTTCGAGCGATTTCTGCATTCATGTCCGCTTTGAATCAAAAAAAAACTTTCCACAAGGTCCCGGTTTCCCTGCAGCAACCTGCATGGCTGACCGCGATGACTCTCCACTTCAGCAACTCATCACGAGTCCACTCTTCCACCTTCCATGAGGGATCGGGTGGCCGGGGCTGGACTGAGCGGAGCGAAGGAAGCCCCGGGGCTTCCCATCGATCCGTTCATAGACAGTCTACAGCACCGATTGTCGAGATCACGGAACCTGCTTACCAGCCTGTTTCGGACATTGTTATCCACTTTATGCAATTTTCACACGTGCGAAGGTCACGGACATCCGCCACGAAATGGCCACGAAAACCCTGGCGCGTCCTGTCCTGCTTTGTGGAAACGAGACTTTCCCGGAATTTCTGAGACGAATGCACCGGTTTTCTCGCCACGCCAATTGGAGGGACCGACGCAGGCAGATTTGAATCCAAATCAATGATTCGTCGCGAATCCATCATTCTGAAAATGTGTCTTGTCAAGGCGATACCCATGGTTGACCTACTTCGCAAATTCCGACAGCAGTTTTTGGCAGGCCATCAACGCGGGCGTTCAGTGACACGCCGCAGACGACCGCTTTCCGCAAACAATGGTCAGAGTGAATTACTCGAATTGCGAGAATTGCTCTCGGGTGTTTACGAAAGTGCGGTCCTGGCGGATGCTCCGACAGCGTACTATCGACTCGGCGATACACCTCCCGCTCCGCCGATCAGTGATGCCTCAGGACATGCTTTGTCGGGGACTTTGTTGAACACGATCAGCCTGGGGCAATCCGGAGCGTTGACCGGCGATACAAATACATCGGCTCGGTTCTCCGCCAGCGGCGACGGCACGTTGATCGCCGACAACAACCTGCTGACGCCCGGAGTATTCGCAACTTTCGAGGCTTGGATCAAGCCAGATCAGGCCCCGACGGGTCAGTTTCAAAATCTGCTCAGCAAGCGGGATTATAGGGCAGGTCTTGGTTTTGAATATCAATTTGTCATCAATCCATCGGGCTTCCTGTACTTTGAACGTTCTGCAGACGGGTTTAACTTTGGTGGATCCGTGACAAGCAGTGTCGCTGTCGCCAGCGGCGCATGGCAACATGTGGCTATCACGGTAAACAACGGCAGTGTCACGCTCTTCATTAATGGAGCCGTAGTCGGCGGCGGTGGCGTTACCGGAGGACCATTCGCCAATACGGCCGCCCCTGTTCAGATTGGAACAGCTCTTGGCGCGACTTCCAATTTTCAATTCCGCGGGCAGATCGATGAAGTGGCGACCTACGGAGCTACTCTGAGCCCGGCACAGATCCTGTCGCATTATCAATCGGCTGCAATCGGCACGTATTCGACCACAGTTCTTTCACACAGTCCTGTCGCATATTGGCGATTGGGTGACGCCGCACCGATCAGTGACATATCGGGACACGCGTTGTCCGGGACTCTGTTGGGCTCGATAAGCCTTGGTCAGCCAGGGGCGCTGGCGGGCGACAGCAATACTGCGGCACGCTTTTCAAACAGTGCAGCGGGCGTGCGGATCGCAGATAACGATTTGCTGACACCAGGAGCAGCCGCCACGTTTGAAGTTTGGATCAAGCCCGATCAGGGGGGCACCGGGCAAGATGAAAACGTGATCGGAAAGTTCGACTGGACATCCGCCGACGGATTTGAGTGGGAGTTGCTCGTTGTCGCGGATCGACGGCTGTACTTTGAACGACGCAATGGTGGTGCTGTATTCAGCAGTGCCCCGGTCTCCAGTGGAGTGTGGCAACATGTGGCGGTGACTGTGGACAACGGCAGTGTCACCTTCTACATCAATGGGATTGCCAGCGGCGGTGGTTCTGTTTCACCAGGAGCATTCCCGAACACGGCGTCTCACGTTCAGATCGGAACAGCCGGAAGCGCATCTTATCAATTCCGCGGCCTGATCGATGAAGTGGCCGTGTATCCGTCGGCATTGTCTGTTGGACGAATACTGGCCCACTACGATGCGGGGATTATTAATCTTGCACCAACCAACATTTCACTCACGTCCACCACCGTGGCAGAGAATCAGCCTCTGGGTACGCCGGTTGGTACTCTGAGTTCATCCGATCCAAACGCTGGAGACATCTTCACCTACTCATTGGTTGCTGGCACCAATGACACCGATAACAACCGCTTTCAAATTGTCGGAAATCAGTTGCGATCGACCGAGATTTTTGACTATGAAACCACGAGTAGCCTCGCCATTCGCATTGGTACCACGGATCAAGGTGGGCTGACATTTGAAAAGTCGTTCACAATCAGCGTAATCGACGTCAACGAGAACCCTCCAATCGTAACGACAACCAGCTTTGTCACGTCCGGCACTCTGGCGACTGGAGCGACCTCGCTAACAGTCACCTTCAGTAAACCTGTGTTGGGTGCCGACTTGGCGTCCAACTATGAACTTCGTCGAGCCGGAGCCGACGGGCTACTCGGCAACGCCGACGATCAATTGATTACGATTGCATCTGCCAGTGTGTCCGGTAACACGGCCACGCTGACTTTTGCCTCACTGGCGGAAGATGTTTATCGTCTGATCGTAAAAGACACGATTACGGACGTGGCTGGAAATGCGCTGGATGGAGACACTAACGGGACCTCGAGTGGCAATTGGCGGAAGGATTTTGTTGTCGGAGCGCTGAGTACGTCGCTGACATCTTCGAATGGGTTCGTCTTTGACCTCGAATTCGGAGGCGTCGGTGCCGGGCAATTGGTGCAGGGAACAAACAATGCTTTTGATGGTGTGGGGCGCCTGGGCGTCAACGGAATGGACATTGCACCGGCCGCATCGACGGTCGCACTTAGAGAAGTTCAGGAGATCCGTGTTTCCGGCGGGGTGACATACTCGGGAGGCAGTACTTCAACGATACAGAATGGCGCGGGCGGAGCGTTTCAAGTCACGGCAACGAGCTCCGGCGTTTACCGGCTTAGTGCAGCGATTGACGTAACTGCATTGGGCCCGAGTTCAGTCGTTGTGGAATTCCTCAAAAATGGTGTTGCGATTAGCGAGCGTCGTGTGGTATCGATGCAAGCCAACGATCAGCAC
>JAYSPO010001666.1:0-5702 GCA_043722015.1 Candidatus Kuenenia sp.
GGATTTGGCGTGCGTGAAATCGGGAAGCCGGATTCTGTGGATGCCGACACCGTCTTTGCCATTGCATCAAACACCAAAGCTTTCACAGCCGCAGCAATCGCCATCCTGGAAGAGGAAGGCAAGGTTCACTGGGACGATCGCGTGCAGCAGCATCTTCCGTGGCTGCAGCTGTACGATCCGTATGTGTCCGCCGAGATCCGGATTGATGATCTGCTCTGCCATCGCAGTGGCCTGGGAACGTTCAGCGGTGATCTACTCTGGTGGGGAACGCCATATACGCCTGAAGAAGTGCTGCGACGCACCAGACATCTCCCGGCCAAAGGCCGATTCAGATCCACCTACGGTTATTCCAACCTGATGTTCCTGGCGGCTGGCGAAGTGATCCGTCAAACCGGTGGAAAGCCCTGGCCTGAATTTATTCAGGAACGAATCCTGAATCCGGTCGGAATGACCAGAACGGTAACGTCTGTGAAGTCCCTGGATGCTCTGGGTAACGTCGCGAGTCCTCATAAGCCGACGCTGGAAAACGTCAGCCCGATTCCGTGGTACAACTGGGACACGATGGCTGCTGCAGGCGGGATCATTTCCAGTGCGAACGACATGGCAAAATGGCTGCGAGTCCTGCTGGATCAAGGAAGAATTGACAACGATCATCGCCTGTTCTCCGATGCGTCCTCACGCAGGATGTGGGCTCTGCACACGATTCTGCCGTTCAGTGAATCGGCTCAAAAGCGTTCGCCCACCACGCATTTCAAAGCCTACGGACTGGGCTGGAGTCTGTCCGATTACAAAGGCCGTATGACCGTTTCACACGGCGGTGGCTACGACGGGATGTATTCGCATGTGCTGCTCGTGCCGGAAGAGAAGCTCGGTGTTGTGATCCTGACGAACAGCATGACAGGAATTTCACCAGCTCTGGCAAACACGATCATCGACGAATTCCTGGGGGGCGAGAAAACCGACTGGCTGACTCAGGCGTTGGAACGAGATCGCACGGAACGCGCCGCTTTCTACCAGCGCGTCAAAGACGCCACGACGCCGAAAGCGGAAGGAACGCAGCCGAGCCGTGAAAAACAGGCGTGTGCCGGAACCTATCGCTGTCCACTCTACGGCGATGCAGCAGTGTGTCTGGAAGACGACAAACTGGTCCTGCGACTTGCGCCCAACTCTGAGCTGGTCGCCGATCTGACCCATCTGCATTACGACACGTGGGTCATTCACTGGCGTAAGGAATTTGCCTGGTTCGCTGAGGGCACGATTCAGTTTGTGCCGGACAGCAACGGAGTCTTTCAGGAACTGCGGCTCGATGTTCCCAATGACGATCTGTGGTTCGATGAACTCAAACTGAAGCGTGTCGCAAGTTGAAATCCGAAATCTGAGTGTCGAAATCCGAAACAACTTCGAAGCACGAATTTCAAAACATCCTGATTTGGCAGCGTTTTTTTGAATTTGATTTAGGATTTCTTTCGGATTTCGGATTTCGAGTTTCCAGCCTATCGCACCGGCACTTTACCGAGCAGACGACGCAGCAAGCCGATTTGACCAGCGTGCAGCATTTCGTGATGAGAGCAAAACAACAGTCCGCCGAACTTTGTGGGCATCGCAGCGTACGGCATTTCAACAGCTTCGTCGAGTACTGAATCGCTGAACGTCGGCAGCTCAAGCATGGCCTGTTGGTAAACACGCTCAAACACGCCGCAGATATCCTTCGGCGACGGGTTCTTTGTCGGATCAGGGTCCGGCGTCGTTCCTTTGCTGAATTTTTTCCGAAACGCAGACGACATCAGATCCTGATCCACATCAGCGCGGCCCCGCATTCGAAACAGACACAGTCCATACTGCGCCATTGCCAGATGGCCAACCTGCCATGCCAAATGTGATACGCCTTCCGTCGGCTGTCGAAACCAGTCGGATGGCTCCAGCTCGCCGATCAGCGACTGCGTGTATTCACGGGCAAATTGAATCTGACCAATTGCCAGTTCGAGTCGGGACAAGGTCATGATTTTCTTCTCTGAATCACGGTATGGTCTGCAATTCGTGGCAATACGAGCGGCATGCATGCCTATCCTACAGCCAATCTCAGGCAGCACAAGGAGGCTGTTGATTTAATGGGGTCAGACCCCTTCATGATGACGGAAGTCGAAGCGAAAACTCCAACGATTTTAACTTCGATTCCCGTGAGTAGGGGGTCTGACCCCATTAAATCAACACTCTGCAAGCGTCGCTCCAGCGGTTGAAGGTCTCCGGCGGTTGTGATAACGTTTCAGCTGATGCGTAGAAAACGGGGAGCCCCCTGTTTCAATCGCAGGTCAGGCAACCCACAAGGTCCAGGAAAGAACGAAGAAACGCAATGCACAAGGTAACACTACTTCCAGGTGACGGTGTTGGTCCGGAAATCGCAGAAGCCACGCGGAAATGCGTCGAAGCGACGGGCGTCAGGATTGAGTGGGATGTGCAGGAATGCGGCATCGAAGTCATTGAAGCCAAGGGCGGAGTACCGGCCAGCGTTCTGGAATCGATCCGAGCCAACAAGGTGGCTTTGAAAGCTCCGATCACGACCCCGATCGGTAAAGGTTTTCGCAGCGTGAACGTTTATCTGCGACAGGAACTCGGGCTGTATGCCTGTGTTCGTCCCTGCAAGACGTACAAGGGTGTGCGAACTTTCTTTGATGCGTGCAACGTGGATCTTGTGATCGTCCGCGAGAACACCGAGGACCTCTATGCAGGCGTGGAATTCAAGGCGGGCGAAGCCGTCACGGAAAAACTGATCGGCCAGATCAACGCTGCCGCGACGGGCAAGAAGATTACAACCGATGTGAAGACGACCGGCATCAGCATCAAGCCGATGTCGGTCGAAGGCACGACGCGGATTGCCGACTATGCGTTCAAGTACGCAGTCGAAAATAAGCGAAAGTCAGTGACATCGATTTCCAAAGCCAACATCATGAAGTTCACTGACGGCTTGTGGTACGACGTGACTCGGGCCGTTGCGAATGCCTACAAGGCAAAGCACGAATGGGCGGACCTCGCAAAGAATGTTCCTCCATCGCCGACTGCCAACGCCGACAAACTGGACGCGGGCAACATCACGTACATGGAACGTCTCATCGACAACATGTGCATGCAGCTTGTGCAGAAACCAGAACAGTACGACGTGCTGGTGATGGGTAATCTGTACGGTGATATTCTGAGCGATCTGTGTGCAGGACTTGTCGGTGGTCTTGGTGTGGCTCCGGGAGCCAACATCGGCCCTGATGGAGCCATCTTCGAAGCCACTCACGGAAGCGCACCGAAGTATAAGGGTCAGAACAAAGTCAATCCGACGGCCTTGATTCTTTCTGCCAAGCTGATGCTGGAGCATCTTGGTGAAGCGACAGCCGCAGCGAAGCTTGAACAAGCTGTGGCCGACATCATTGCCGAGGGCAAAGACGTCACTTACGACATGAAAGCCGATCGCAACGACCCGACCGCTGTCGGAACGCAGCAAATGGCCGAAGCGATCTGCCGCCGGATCAAACAGTTGTGACTGCCTGGTCAAACAACAATCAGGTATAGGGTGGCCGGGGCTGGACTGAGCGGAGCGAAGGAAGCCCCGGGGTTTCGAGCTAACGCTCTCCAACCCCGGCCACCCCAAAATTGATACTTGATACAGCACTCAAATGAGTTTTCAAGGCCCGACGTTTTTCGTCGGGCTTTGTCGTGCGCTGAGTTTCGTCAGCAGGCGATCCAGTTGATTGGCGAAGTCCTGTTTGTTCCGGGCGCTGTACGCAGCCGGTCCGCCGGTTTCCATGCCGGAGCCTCGCAGGTCGTCCATCAGGTTCCTGGCAGCCAGACGAGACCCAACGTTGTCGGCATTCAATTCTTCGCCGCGCGGATCCAGTACGGTCGCACCGCGCGCGACGGCATTGGCGGCCAGCGGGATGTCCGACGAAATCACCAGATCCCCAGCGCTCAGCAGTTCCACGATGCGGCGATCTGCCACGTCGGCACCGGATTTGACCAGTTCAAAGTGAATGAGGTTCGACTTCGGAATCCACATCATCTGATTAGCAATCAGGGTGACTCGAATCTGCAGGCGTTTGCTCACCTTGTACAGGATTTCCTTGGCTTCGACCGGACATGCGTCCGCATCAACCCAGATCTGCATGGAAAGTTGGCTTTCTGAATTGCGTCAAATACGTCACGATTGATTTAATGGGGTCAGACCCCCTACTCACGGACCCCATTAAATCAACCAATTTCCCGAGGAATCAACATGCAAAAAAACCTGACGTCGTCATTCCTGAGTCTCGTGATGATAAGCCTTGTCGGCAAACATGCAAATGCAGGCGACTGGGCTCAGTTTCTTGGTCCGGACCGAAATGGTGTTTCAGGGGAGACCGGGCTGATCAGCGCCTGGCCTGCGGCGGGACCGAAAATCGTCTGGCGCACGCCTCTCGGTGTGAGCATGTCCGGAATCGCGGTGGCCAAGGGTGCCGCCTTCACGATGTTTCAGGATGAGACGTCTCAATATGTTGTGTGCCTGAATGCTGCTGACGGGAAAGAACGCTGGCGAACCACGGTCGCTCCGAAATACGAAAACGCGATGGGCCACGGTCCTCGCGCCACACCAACGGTTGCCGACGGCCATGTTTTTGCCTTGACCGGTGAAGGAATTCTGGCGGCGTTGAAAGTCGATGACGGCAAGCAGCTGTGGACTGTCAATGTTCCCAAACTGCTCAGTGGAAAGCCGAATGAGTACGGAGTGTCTTGTTCTCCTTTAGTCGCGGGTGATCGCGTCATCGTGCATTCCGGCACGAAAGCGGCTGCCGTGGCGGCGTTCGGAATTGCAGACGGCAAACTGGCATGGAAGGTCGGCAGCGGCAACGCGGGCTATTCTTCACCCGCGCTGATGATACTCCACGGTGAAACGCAGATCGTGTCTCTGACGGGTACCGCGGCGATCGGAATCGAACCGGCATCCGGCAAAGAGCTGTGGTCGTTTCCTTTTCCAACGGAATACGACTGCAACACGGCGTCACCCGTGCGCCTCGACGATCAGCATGTGCTGATTTCGGCGGGGGAAAATCATGGTTCCGTGATTCTGGCATTGAAGGCCGACAAGAACGGAATGAAGGCTGAAGAAATCTGGTCGTCACTGGGCAAGGACAGTCAACTTCGAGCCGAATGGCAGACGCCGGTGGTTCATGACGGGCATTTGTACGGGCTGGACAATCAAGGCGGTGCCGGGCCGATCACAAATCTGGTCTGCATTCGGCTGAAAGATCACAAGACTGTCTGGCAGAAGAACCGTTTCGGGAAGAGCAATCTGATACTGGCAGACGGAAAACTGTTCCTCACCACAATGGCAGGTGAAGTTGTGATCGTCGAAGCCAGTCCTAAAGAATTCCACGAACTCAGCCGCGCCACGATCATGGAAACGACTCGCCAGGCACCTGCACTTGCCAACGGTCATCTGCTTGTACGCGATGACAAGGAAGTGGTGTGCATTGATGTGAAAGCACAGTAAGCAATTATACTCCATGCAGTCAAGATTCAGAGCATTGGCGAGCGGCATGCGTCAGCTTGCCGGTACAAGAACGAGGTACCGGAGGGCTCACGCCACGCCGCTCTTCAGCTGTGCGATTAAGTTCTCCTGGTCACAGCGTTTGTTGCAGCTGAAAACGACTTGCTCGGGCTTTACGGACCTTGCGTCGTTGCTG
>JAYSPO010001667.1:0-1174 GCA_043722015.1 Candidatus Kuenenia sp.
GTCGGCTAGGAACTTGGCGATCTGACAGGTAATACAATGACAAATCTCAACAATGCCGCCACGATTCAAGAGTGGCTAATCGACCGACTCTCGTCTTCGCTGAAAGTCCCCAAGACCAGCCTCGACCCGGACGCACCATTTTCACGCTATGCGCTGGATTCATTGGATGCCGTGACTCTGGTGATGGACCTCGAAGAGCAACTGGGTACGGAATTGCCGGCGACGTTGTTGTGGGACTATCCGACTGTCCACAAGTGTGTCGCATATCTGCTCGCCACTCGTGAAGAACTGGTGCAGCCAGTAGCTGGGTCATAGGTATCCAAGTTCGGCGCTACTGCCACTGCGGTACCAAGGAACTCGTCGAGATCGACCTGACTCGATCACCTCCTGGGGCATTTCCGGTGCAGTCGCTGGATAGGCGCCAGTCAGTTCCAGTTCTGTGGGCGACCGCAAACCATGACGGAATCAAAGATTCACATAGAACGAGTCAGAGTCAAGGAGTTGATTGACTTCACGACACGGCCTGGCGTGATGCAGGGTAAGACCGTTCCGATTTCCAGGCTCCGTGCCGCCGCCCATGCCACGAATCCGTGCGCTGCCCCGGATGATCTGGCCCTCTTGGTTGCCATGCGCGATGGTGAATGCCTTGCCTATGTCGGCTTCATGCCAGGGCAGATCCGGATCGACGGACAAATCCACAAGATTCATTGGTACTCGACTTGGTACGCCCCGCAAGACCCTGAGGGCGCGGCTGCTGGCGGCGTACTTCTGCATGAGTCGCTGCGTTGTAATCTGGATCTCGCCGCGACGGGGCTGGATCCCAAGACGTTTGAATACTATCGACGCCTGCGGTTTGAGAAAATTGGCCTGTTGCTCTATCGCGAGTTTGATTTTGACAGGTTTGATCCGTTGGGGTTTCCGTGGCGGGCACTTCAGGTAATTATTCGGCGCCGAGGGCATCAATCGGCGACACTCGATTCAATATTCGTCACCTGTCGGCAGTTCACGAAACGGGTTGTGTATGGAATCGCGAGAGGCATGCTCGCGACGATGACTTCTGACTACGTTCTGTCGGAGATATCAGAGTTGCCTGCCGATGCAGTCAGTGATGAAACCCCTTTTGCCGTCGAGTTCCACCGCAGTGCTGATGTCGTGCGATGGGCGATGCGGCATC
>JAYSPO010001668.1:0-1953 GCA_043722015.1 Candidatus Kuenenia sp.
CAGTACTAGCGAACCACGCGGAAGCCAAGGCTGCTGGCTCGTTCTTCCGGCTGAAGGTAGCCGCGGAGTGCAGATCGCATGTAAACGGGCGTGTCGCTGAAACCGCCGCCGCGATCGCTTCGATTCTTCCCCAAGGAAGGTCCTTGAGGATCGCTAACGGGACCACTCGGCAAGTCACCTTGCCAATCTTGGCACCATTCCCAGACATTCCCGTGCATGTCGTACAGGCCGAAACGATTCGCTGACTTCTTTCCAACCGGGTGAGTAGACCCACCGGAGTTCTTGTCGAACCATGCATAATCCCCAAGTTTCGACGCATTCGCGCCGAAACTATAGTTCGTTGTCGTGCCAGCTCGGCATGCATACTCCCATTCCGCTTCTGTCGGCAAGCGATACTCATTTCCCGCAGCTTTCTCTTCCGGAAGATCCGACAGACGAAGACAAAACTCAACGGCGTCGTGCCAGCTGACTTGCTCCACAGGGTTGTCGGAACCAGTGAACGCGCTCGGGTTCGTCCCCATCACGCTTTCGTACTGTGCCTGCGTGACTTCGTGAGTCCCCATTTCAATAGACTGTGTCAGCGTCACCTTGTGAAGTACTTCATCCGGTCTTGGATCGGTTTCTGACCTCGGGCTACCCATCAAGAAATCATCTGCTGGGATCAGGACAAACGTCATTCCGATCGAATTAGTGCCGCCCGAAACAACGAGTGGATCTGTGGCATGTCGCGCATCGATCTTGTGCTGCATCTCCTTCATGGCGCCATCGATTCGGTTCGCTTCCGCTAGGTCTTTCGCGACAATCGCTGCGTCCAGCCCGACCTGCATTTCCTTGAGGTATATTTCCTCCGCTTCCTTCAAGCCATCACGTTGCTGTTCATTCGCCGCTTGCACGGAATCTTCATGCGTACGCTGCGCCTCGATCGCCAGTTGAAACGTGGGCGCGGCAAATGGCTTTTTCTTCGCTATCGCCTTGAGAGCCGCCTCAATCTCATTCGCTGCATTCAGATCCTTGGCTCCCAAAGCAACGTCCGATGCTTCTTTTAGCTGCTTCCGATACTCATCCTGCGCGGAATTCATCGATTGCCGATGTTCCTCATCCACAGCCCGAACCGAATCTCCATAAGTGCGTAGAGCTTTTACAGCGGGAGGCGACTTGGGTTTGTCTGCACCTGCAATTAGCGTAAGTGCCGCAATGAGGACAATAATTAGCGTTTTCATTCTGTGACCCTTTCCGCAACGGGAGCTAAACTTTCAACGGGTCGAAAAATACCACATTATTGGATGGGAATGAACCTACAAAGTTCTCAGCGATACTGAGTGACCGAAGTGTCGACCAACACGACGATCACTTTCGGTCTGATTTCTTTCAAGTTTCCTGTTCACTGAATCCGGAATTCAAGTAACCCCGGCGAACCCGCGATCGAAGCCCTCCGATCACCTAAAGCCCGCCAGCATATCGTGAGTAGCCGGTAAGGCAAGCTACCTCCTGTCCGTATCTCCACGCCCACTGATCTTCCCATCCAGAAATGCCAGCAACGCCTCCGCGTCTTCAGTGCCAATCCGCAGCATACACTTCTCGAAGTGGCTCACCACGCAATCCCGGCCCCACAGGTTCCAGACTCAACCACCTCAGATACTCATGTGAATGCCCCAGCCGTCCAGAATCAGGGTTCAACCAACTTCCATCAACTTGATATCGGCGTACTGGACTGACCGGCGGGACGGGGACGAAGCGGATCGCCAGAACCTATAATCCCGAGTGTTCAAGTACTTTCGTGATTTCGACTTTAACGGACTTCGCCTTCTCTCCAATGCCAGGTCTATACGGAATGATAAATCCTTCGCCTTTACGAGTCGTCCAGCTGCCACCTGGAGCAATTCCTGCTGCAGAATCGGATTCGGCGAATATTGTATAGTTGAGCGTGCCCACGACGTTGCCGGATGAGTCACG
>JAYSPO010001669.1:0-5348 GCA_043722015.1 Candidatus Kuenenia sp.
ATTACTTGCAAAGGTTGAGGAACTCCTCTTACTGAAGAGTGATGTCACCGAAGTGGACAAGCAGTTGCGGGAGCAATTGCTTGTCCGAGAGCAAAAGCAGAAGTCGCAGATCAAGGCGCTGCTGCAGAAAGTGCAGCAACTTCGCAAAGAAGTCCGTTTCGATGAAGCACTGGAAATGCTCCGCCGTGTCCCTGCGGAATTGCAGACAAATCAAATCACGACAGCTATTGAAGATCTGCAGTACTTTGCGGACCAGCGGTCAGGAGCCATTGAAAGTCTGTCGCAGGCACAGGATCGGCAGCACATCCAGCAGGCGCTGACTCTCGCAGACGAGTATCGGGGCATGCTCACCTCGGACATTATCGCCGACACAGCGTTTGAGACCGCCATGAAAGAGTGTCGGCGGAGACTTGATGAATTGCAGCAGGCAGAAGAACTTGCGATACGGCGGTGGCAGCGTCAAAAGAAACTGATGATCATTGGCAGTGTGGTGAGTCTGTTGCTGTTGGTAGCCGTGGTGGGATTCGTCGTGCAACGGCAGCTGCGGCTGACGGCCATAGCGGATGCTCAGAAACGCGGTGACGATGCGTTGCAGGCGGCAGATTCCAAAGCCGCGATTGACGCCTACAGTGAAGTGATTCGTCTGGACGACGGCGTCGCTGACGCCTGGGCCGGTTTAGCTTTGGCAAAGCTGCAGCAAACGCCACCGGATGTGACCGGCGCGTTTGGCGATCTGGAGAAAAGTGCAGCGTTGTTGCCCGACGGAGAAAAACTTCAGCAGGCTCGCCGACTGGCGCACACGCGGCGTGCGATTGAACGAGCGAATGCCGGTTCAGTAGCGGAAGCATTGCAGGATGTTGCCGATGCGGAGAAACTGGCAGCACCAGCTGAGGAAGTCGCAGCTGCAAAGTCAGCCGTGGGCTCCGCTTACCTGAAACGTGCTGAAGAAGCGGTTGCGGCGAAGCAACTGGAGGCGGCGTTGAAGGAGCTGCAGGAAGCGCGTGCGATATCTCCGCAGTCAGACCAGTTGCCTCGCGTCAGTCGGATGATCGCTGAATCGTATCTCGATCGAGCTAAAGCCTCAGTGCAACAGTCTGCCGTAGAACCGGCATTGGCCGCCATTGAAGCCGCACGGGAAATTCAGCCGGAATTGCCGCGAATTCCCGAACTGCAGGCTGCGGCACTGGTCATTCGTGCTCAGCAGCAACTGCAGGCAGGCGATCGAGATAAGGCAAGTGCTGATTTTCTGGAAGCCCGAACACTGAGTTCAAAGGCAGCCGGACTTGGAACCCTTGCCGCGTCACTGGCCGATGGGCTTGTGAAACGCTGTGAAGAAACTTTCAGTGATGCGTCGTTTCAGGAAGCCACCGCAGCGCTGCAGACGGTGGCAGAACTCGACCCTCAATCGGTCACGCTGGGTCCGTTGAAGGAGCGGCTGAGTCAAGTGCTCATTGTTGAAGCAGACAAGGGATTGCAGGCGAAGGAAACTGACCGCGTCGCATTGCTGATTGAGTCACTCGTGGCATTGCAGTTACAGCCAGAGGAGCAGACACGATTATCCAATGATTTGGCCGGTCAGTACTTTGAGCAATGTCAGCAGCAAGTCGCCGCCGGGGATTTGCCAGCATCGGTTTCTACCTTCGAGCGACTTCTGGCCTTGGCCAGTGTTGATGATGAAAAACAACAGCAAGCCGTGACAGCATTGCTGTCAGTCATAGAGCCCCTGTGCCTGACAGGTCTGCAGTCGCAGTCTCCCGCATCGGCAATTGAGGCAGTGCAAAGCCTAGCCTTGGCCGAGGTTACGTTTGGTAAACCATTTACGGATCAGCTGACGACACTTTCGGCTGACGTAAAGAACGCACTTCCCGAGGGACTGCTTGAGACACCACTTGCAATTGCCCCGTTCGACGCAGCACAGGCGAAAGTTCATCAGCAGGCGTGGGCCGATCATCTTGGTGTGCCGGTTGAGTCAACAAATTCCATCGGTATGAAACTGGTGCTGATTCCGCCCGGAGAGTTCATGATGGGCAGTCCGGAATCCGAACCCGGGAGGCAACCGGAAGAGACCCTACACAAAGTTACGCTGACGCAACCGTTTCGTATCGGTATTTATGAAGTCACGCAGGCTGAGTACCAGAAGGTGGTAGGTGGTAACCCGAGCCTTGTGGGAGGCCCAAACACTCCAGTGGAGATGGTCAGTTGGGGCAATGCTGTAGCGTTCTGCGCCAAACTGTCTGAATCACCCGCAGAGCGATCAGTTGGGCGAGTTTATCGTTTACCTACTGAAGCGGAGTGGGAATTTGCGTGCCGTGCGGGTACGACAACGGCGTACAGTTTTGGCAACGACGAGAGCCAGTTAGGCAGATACGCATGGTACGACAAAAACTCTGGTAACAGCACGCAGCCGGTGGGGCAGCGGGAAAGGAATGATTGGGGTCTTTATGACATGCATGGTAATTTCTGGGAGTGGATCTTTGACTGGCGTGCATCTTATCCGGAAGGAGCGGCGAGCAATCCGCAAGGTCCACAATCGGGCAGTGACCATGTGCTGCGGGGAGGCTCGTGGGCTCAGGGTGCGCCGGGGCATCGCTCCGCAATGCGCAACCCCGCCACGCCGGATACGATTGACGTCGCCGTCGGCTTTCGCGTCGTCTGCGAGATCCTACGACCGGATCCCGCCACGATCGCGGACAAGAAATCGCCGCCAGTTAAGACGGCCCAAGCTCCTCCACCCGCCATCGCCCCCTTCGACGCTGCACAAGCCAAAGTGCATCAGAAGGCATGGGCCGATCATCTTGGCCTATCGGTTGAGACAACCAATAGCATCGGCATGAAGTTCGTGGTGATTCCGGCAGGTGAGTTTATGATGGGCAGTCCTGAAACTGAGCCAGGTCGCGACAAAAATGAAACATTGCACAAGGTCACGCTGACTAAGCCGTTTCTGCTGGATGTGCATGAAGTGACGCAGACTCACTTCGAAAGAGTCATGGGGACGAACCCAAATCGTTTCAAGGAACCCCAGAACCCGATTGGAAACGTCACCTGGCACGAGGCAATAGAGTTCTGCAAAAGGCTGTCTGAATTACCGGAGGAAAAAGCAGCGGGACGGTCGTATCGATTACCAACGGGAGCAGAATGGGAATATGCGTGCCGCGCCGGCACGACGACGGCGTACAGTTTTGGTGATGATGAGAAGGACTTGGGTAAGTACGCATGGTTTGGTGACAACAGCGGCTCAACGACTCACGCGGTAGGAGGTAAGCTAACGAACGGCTGGGGTCTATACGACATGCACGGTAATGTGTGGGAGTGGTGTTCCGATAAAGCGGACTCTTCCCGCATAAACCGTGGCGGCAGTTGGGGCAACGACGCGACGGGTTGCCGGTCGGCGGTCCGCGACGTTCCGCGCGACCCGACGTTCCGCTACAGCACCATCGGCTTCCGTCTTGCCCTGAGTTCCCCAACTAGGCCGGTGGCCAAAGCCTTAAATATGGCATCGCCGACGTCCGGACAAGCTCCACCGCCTGCCGTTGCCCCGTTCGACACCGCACAAGCCAAGGTGCATCAGAAGGCGTGGGCGGATTATCTTGGAGTTCCGGTCGAATCCACAAATTCCATCGGTATGAAACTCGTGGTGATTCCGCCCGGAGAGTTCTTGATGGGCAGTCCGGAAACCGAGCCTGGACGAAATCCAGATGAGACGCAGCAAAAGGTCACGCTGACACAGCCACTTCAGATTGGCACGTACGAAGTCACGCAGGCCGAATTTGAAAAGGTCATGGGGGCAAACCCAAGCCAATTTAAAGGCGCGAACAACCCGGTGGAGATGGTCAGTTGGGATGACGCGGTCGAGTTCTGCTTGAAGCTGTCAGCTTTACCAGCGGAGCAAGCAGCGGGACGATTGTATCGCTTACCGACAGAAGCGGAGTGGGAGTGCGCATCCCGATCTGGGACCAAGACTGCCTACAGCTTCGGTGACGATGAAACTAAGCTAGTTGATTACTCATGGTTCAGCGAGAACTCCGAAGCGACTACACATCCTGTTGGCCGCAAGCAGCCGAATCCGTGGGGTTTGTACGACACCCACGGGAACGTTTGGGAATGGTGTCAGGACTGGTATGCAGACTATTCCAAAGTAGCCATGACCAATCCAATTGGGCCTGCGTCTGGCGCGAGCCGGGTGTTCCGGGGCGGAGGTTGGTATTACACTGCCGGGATCTGCCGGTCGGCGCGCCGTAGCTACGACAACGTGTCGCACCGCAGTAGCTATCTTGGTGTCCGCGTGGTTTGTGAATTTCCAAAACGTGATGTTTTAGTCACCGCTCAGGCTCCTCCACCTGCCATCGCCCCCTTCGACGCCGCGCAAGCCCAGTCGCATCAGAAATCGTGGGCCGATCATCTTGGAGTGCCGGTCGAATCCACAAATTCCATCGGCATGAAGCTCGTGGTGATTCCGCCTGGAGAATTCATGATGGGCAGCCCGGAATCAGAGGTTAGACGCAGACCGGATGAAACATACCACAAGGTGACGCTGGCGCAGCCGTTTCAGATTGGCACGTATGAGGTAACGCAGGCTGAATACGAGGCTTTGATGGGTGACAATCCGAGCAAATTTAAGGGAGCGGATTACCCAGTTGAGCAAGTTAGCTGGAAGGATACCGTCGCATTCTGCGCGAAACTGTCGGCGTTACCGGCAGAACGTGCAGCCGGTCGGAAATATCGTTTACCAATGGAAACAGAGTGGGAGTACGCCTGTCGCGCCGGTACGACGACAGCGTACAGTTTTGGCGATTCCTCCTCGGAACAAACTACGTATGCATGGCTTGCCGAAACTGTAGGTCTGGGAGGAGGTGGTGGAGCGATTGGTCACAGCGATGGCACAACTCACGCAGTCGGTGAAAAATTTCCGAACGGCTGGGGTCTGTACGACATGCACGGTAATGTGTGGGAGTGGTGTTCAGATAGAGCGGGCTTGTCCCGCGTGGCCCGGGGCGGCGGGTGGCAGGACGGCGCGGCGAATTGCCGGACGGCGCGCCGCAGCACGGGCGACGAGACGTTCCGTACGGACAACGGCGGCTTCCGGGTTGCCCTGAGTTTCCCGTCTGTCCAGTCGCCGGACGCGGAACAAGGAAAGTGAGCGAAGGATGACTGAATATGTCGTAGCCGAATGGGGAATTGTTGTTTGACCTTGGGAATTTCCCGTCGATACAGGGGTGTCGGCCTGCAGGCGCGAAACATTTGTTCCCGTATAGTGCGGGATTCGCACACTGATGCATAAGCCTTGCAACAAAGGTTCGATACGATAATCACGCTGGTGACGTCGAAATCAAGACCACTGGCTGAAAAAC
>JAYSPO010001670.1:0-1675 GCA_043722015.1 Candidatus Kuenenia sp.
CGAACGTGGATGAATCTTGCCTGGCCGGAAACGAGGAAGCAATTCCTCCGAATGCTCTGCATTCACGAGGTTTTCAATTTCACTCGTTTCCGTTCCAATATTTCCAATTGGCTGTGTCGGAATTACGAATTGAAGTGGCTATTTTCTCGCAGCCATGCCGCGAGGGCTCGTTCTACAATTTCCTGCTGGCTGAAGAATTCCGCTCCAGCCAATTGGCGTTCCAACGACGAACGCTTGAGCGCTCCGGCAATTTCCGGACGCAAACGAACGGTGATGGGAATCAGCCCGACCGGTTGAAAACCGGCGATTAGAGGGGGCCGCGTAACCGGTGGCTCGGCGACAGCAGGCGCCGGCTTTTTGTCCTGCGTCACAAATGCTCGCACAACCTCTGGGTCGGCGTGCGGAATCGAATGGACTGCGGTGGTCAAACTTCTGCGTTCGGCCATAATTGAATACTCGGTGAGCCTCCTTGTTCGTTCTTGTTATGGTTTGCGATTGATCTGGATTCGTTCATTCTTGCCGAATGATTCAGCGGCAATTTCTGGAAATAGTTCCCGGAAGAGTCGATCGATTTCCTCGGCCGCTCCTTTTGCGTGGTAGCCCATGTTCCAGACAAACGTGGCTTGACCCGGAGCATCCGCGTAAGCCTGCCGGAGCGTGATCGGAGTTTCGGCGATTTTCAGCCCCAACGTTCTGGCGGCTTCTCGCATGTCACGCGTCAGCCGATATTCACGTCCGACCATGCTCAAAACGGCGATCACTTCCGGCGGGCCTTTGCGAATCGCCTGTGCCTGGCGGACGAAGGCCGTGTTTTTGTCGAGGGCCCGTGCTTCGAACATACTGGCCTTGCAAGGCATGATCGCCAGATCCGCCCACATCAGCAGTGCTCGACTGGTTTCTGTCTGGCTGCCAGGACCGTCGGCGATGACGAAGTCCGCTTCCTGCGCCAGAGCCGGGAGTTCGTCAAGTACTGCGTCAGCGTTTGCGAGTCGAACGACCTGAAGTTCGGGCAGCGCTTCCGTGATCCATTCGCTTGATGACTGCTGCGTGTCGCAGTCCGCGAGAATCACGGATCGTCGATGGCTGAGAAGCCAGCCAGCAAGATTGCCTGCCAGCGTGGACTTGCCGACTCCCCCTTTTGAATTGACCAATGAAATAATCATGCTGGCAATAAAGCACGATTGCCGGTCAGCTGGCAAGCATTTTCTTTGCGGTGCGTTGGTTACACCCTCTCGAAGACGCCAACAAGCCTGCCAGCCAACTTGCTGGCCAGCACGATTGCAGATTCTTCTTGCGCAAAACGGCGGAAACTGAGATGCTCAGATCCTGGGGAAATCAGGATCGTGCATTCGGTGAACGGCACCGCGAAACTGGTTCATGAAACACTCGCGGTTTACCGGACAATGAGACACATTCACTTGTGCGAACTACCGTGAAACGAAACACGGTTTGCCGGACAATGAAACACGTTTTGAGGCTCGGTTACCGGACAACGAAACATCTTTTTCGGTCGCAAGTGCCTGAAACGATGGGCGAATTTCACCCCCCTAATTTGTTATTTAAATAGATAAACAACAACACAGGAAGGTTGTTGTTCAATGTAAAAAGTACGTGAAAGAAAACTCATCAGTGAAAAAGGGGTCTGGAACTTTGGAGGCACCCGCAAGCATCGCGA
>JAYSPO010001671.1:0-1900 GCA_043722015.1 Candidatus Kuenenia sp.
AGCAGCCATCGCTGCTTCAAAAGACTCTCGAATGCGTTGAAACTGTTTCGGATGCGTTTCCGGACGAAACCGGCGTATCAGCGCTGAATACGCGCGACGAATTTCCGTTCGTTCCGCAGCCCGTGGCAGCCCAAGAACGTCGAACGGGCTGACGGGCCATTCCTCAATGTTGTCGCTCAGTTGTTCACTCATGCCAGGCTGCCGGTTTCTGCTGCTTACTGGCAGCGTTAAG
The DNA here is from genome assembly GCA_043722015.1 of Candidatus Kuenenia sp. Taxonomy (GTDB): domain Bacteria; phylum Planctomycetota; class Planctomycetia; order Planctomycetales; family Planctomycetaceae; genus SXXK01. Next base: position 233 of record JAYSPO010001671.1, read on the forward strand.
GTTTCGACACGGCGGCTTTTCGCGGATCATCAATGGAACCTTCCTGAAGGATTTTTTCGATCGCCGCACGTTCGTCTCGAGCCATGCTGGCCCCGCTTTCAACATAGTTGATCCAGGTGGCACCGAGTTCCGATGGAATGAACTTGCCGTTGGGAAGGCGGATATACATTTTGGCATTCGACGGTAGGGAAGGGCCTTTCGCAGCCGCAGCCGCAGTCGCAGTGGTCGATTTACTGCTCGCCTCCGGTTCAGTTGTCGAAGAATGTTCCTTTGCAGCCGCATTCAGAATTGCTTTCAACGAGTCGAATGTTGTCGCATATTCTTTGACCGGCGACGCCGATTTCGCATCATCACTGCGGCCTCGGATCTCTTCGAGTTTCTCTCTTGCGGCCTTCAATCTGACTTCAGCGGCCCTTCCCTTTCCCTTTAAGTCCTGGAATTGTTTTCCCTTCTCTTTTCCGAAGACCGATTCGATCAGCTTTGGATCCGAATCTTTGAGTAATTCACTCAATTGTCGATTGAGGGCCTGTTGCTTCTCTGCATTGAACGAAGTATTCGTTGGCGATATGTAACTTCGTGAGTGGTCAACTCGCGACTGTGCGGCGATGAAGCGAATGGCTCCGACGATTACAATGATCAGCAGCCAGCCGAAGGTGCCAACGCCGGACCGGCTCGAAGTTGTGCCCGAAGAGGTATCTCCCGCGGGGCGTTGGGGTTTCGCCACAGCGCGGTCCAGGCGATCAGCCAGCGGCATCACTGCTGGTGCACGCAGCAACGCATGTTCCGGATATGTTGCCTTGAATTCCCACAACGAATTCTTCGAATTCTTTACTTTGCGATCTGTGGTTGTCATTTCGTTGCACGTCCGCCGCAGTGAATTTGCGGCTGCAGAAGGCGTCATCACAAAAATGTCGCATGCATCCTGCGCCTGTGGTAGCGCCTTTGAGAATTGATTTGGTGCCGGAGCAGAAATCGACAATCCCGGTTTCAATTCATTCAAACGCCAGAAAAGTTGAGGAAATGGACGCAAGTTGGGTTCCAGATCGTCCCAAACTGCCTTGCGTTCTTCGGGCTGCATGGAAAAGAACAGAAGGCCGAATTCATTCAATCTGGCATTGGCGATTGTTTCTGCAAAATCTTCGACCTGCAGAGCTGCCGCCGACGATTCCAGTGCGACGATGGCAGTTTGAATCGTCGCAGGCGGACAAAACCGATATTGCTCAATCTTCAGGCACGCGAGTCGATGATTGGACAAGGAACGATGGTGTCCGTCGGCATCGACCAGCTTTTGCGCGTGCATGATGGCGAGTGATGATTCAGATGGGACGTTGGAAACTGTATTCGTTTGCGTCACGTTTTGGTTTCATCCAATCGAAAATGTGTTAGAGATCTATTGAAGATTGGCGACGTTAATCGTCAGACCTGGCTTCAACGTGTTCAATCGCCAAGCGAGCTGTGGAAACGGACGGACTCTGGGTTCGAGTTTTAGCCAGATCTTCTTTCGTTGCTCAATTGGAATTGAGAAGAAATGCTGACCGAATTGCTCCATGCGTTCCGTCAGCACCTTTTCCGCGAAATCTTTGTCCCTGAGCGCCAAAGCGGGTGAAGCCATCGAAACGAGAGGTGGCCGAAGTTTTACTGGCGGGCAGAATCGATGCTTTCGAATCT
>JAYSPO010001672.1:0-1026 GCA_043722015.1 Candidatus Kuenenia sp.
GTTGGGAATGATCGCGCAATCGCACGTTCCGGCAAACAGGATGACGCCAAACGGTGCGGTGCCGGTGGTGCATTTCTCGATGAGGTGGCAATAGGCCGCTATACGAACTTCGTGTTGCGGTCCCCATTCGGGGGCGGATTCGCGATCTGTCGGGAATTTGTGTGAGCGAAGCTGATCTAGGCCAAGATCCCTGAATCGCTGTAAAAAGGCGATAGCAACAAAGCTTTTTCAGGGAGCGATTCAGGGATGAACGCAGAATATCAGCGGCTGGAAGCCGAGGCGAGTGAAGTTCAGAATCAAATCGATCAGCTTGTCAGTTCCTGCAGCCAGATGGTGGCGGCAGATTTTCAAAAGTTCGAAGCCAAAATCGCAGTGTTGCATCAACGGCTGGCTGGGCTGCGGCAGGGAATGGGGCTGCTGCAACTCGCAGGGTCCGCGACAATGCAGGCACAGGCGGCGAAGCTGGCAAAATCTCAGCCGAAGACGTTTCATTCTCAGGGAACACGCCCAAAAACTGTGCAACTGACAGGCGGCGTCACGGTGACGTTGCATGTCACTTACTATCATCGCTTCCAGTGCCCGGAAAAGGCAAAGAACAAAAAAGCGACTCGCGGCATGTATCCCATGCTGATCCTCCTGGGCATCGCCAATGGCTTCACGGCGGGAGTGCGGCAACGCATGATGAAATGTGCGGCACTGCTCGGATCGTATGAAGAAGCAGTGCAGATGCTGGCCGATGAAGGCATCAAAATCTGTGTGAATACGCTTCGGAAAGTGACGGCTGGCATGGGAGAAATGCTGGCTCGGCTGACGAAGTCGGGATCTGTCAAAGTCTCAGGAGATGCGACTGGACGACGCATTGTTGTCACCACCGATGGTGGTCGGGTTCGCCTGCGTGAAAAGCGTCGGGGCAGGACAAAGAAAGGCCACAAACGTTTCAAACCTGCGTGGCGTGAACCGCGACTGTTCATGATTTATGCGACCGATGACAAAGGCAAAATCGACACGACGTTCTCTCCCATCATT
>JAYSPO010001673.1:0-4368 GCA_043722015.1 Candidatus Kuenenia sp.
CACTCTCTGAGTGACGATTGCCGCCATGGCAGGATCAGCGGCTTCGTCACTCAGAGAGTGACGGCTACTTTGTGTGCCATGGGGTGCATGATCGAAGACCGGCACCACTTCGACAAAAACTTCGCCCTTGGTGACCTCAACCCGCCGCTCTGTGACAATCTTCACCTGCGATCCGCTGTTCACATAGAGCACCGAACCATCTGGGAGGGTGACTCGACGACGTTCAAGATCACCCGTAACAATTTCATCGCCAACAGCCACTTTTGCAGCGGGCGCTGCATCCGGTGAGGGTTTTGCGGTCATCCAGTAACGCGGGGCCAAGATCGTTGTCAATGTCTTCCGCCGCTGATCACCTTCAGAAATCCGGCTCTTCGGGGATGTGTCAGGCGTCAGCACAATCACCGACACCAGTGCCAGTATCGACGCCATCAATGCCGCAATTGCAGGGATTTTGATCGGTCGTGGAGGTTCGTTCGTTGTCGCAGAAACCAATCGCGGACGTTGATCGTTCGAACGCATCGGACCTGCACTGCCTGTCGCAGCCTTCGGCGCAGCACTGAGCAGACGATGCACCTTGCCGACGATTCGCTGTGTTTGTTCATCGCTGAGTGCCATCGACGGCACCGTCGAAATCAGCAGTGATTCGATTTCAGCATCGCTCAATGTGTCGGGCCCGATCGCAGAGGCCAACAGGCGACGGAGTGGTGCGTCAGTTAGATTTTGAGGTTCGTCGTTCATAGAAAGCCTTTCAGTTGAGATTTCAAATCTCAAATTTCAAATCTCAAATTTAGAATTCCAAATTCCGAAGCGGCGGCAGTTGTATTTAGGGTGTGGTGTACGCTTCCAGCCTGCGGATTCCATGGACAAGGCAATCTGCAAGCCTGCCCCACTATTCAAGCCCGTGTCCCCGGGCAATCAATTCGCGTCTCACGCGGTCCATGGCACGTTTGCGGTAAACTCGCACGGTCGATGCCGGCAAACCAAGGTCATCTCCAAGCCGCTGGCTGCAAGCCACATCGTCTCGTGCGGCTGCGTCGGCGAGCAGAATGGCACGCTGAACTTCCGGAAGTTCGCTCAGCACTTCCTTCAGATCATGATGTGCTGCAGTTGGAGGTGGCACAGCAATCGCTGCGCATTCTGAATCAAAGTGCGATGGCGACCGTCGCTCTGAAATTCCGGCAAGCGAGTCGTCGGAATTCACTTCCCGTGCACGCGCCTTTTGCCAGCCCATCCGCAATACATCCCGCGCGGCGTTCTCACAGATGCGATACCACCAGACGCGCAGCGATGCGCGGTCCACCTGATAACGATCACGGCTGGTCCATAATCGGAAGAGCCCCATCGACAGGACATCTTCCAGATCTTCTTCTCTGAGCACATCCCGAAAGCGCCGTCGCAGCAGTCCGAGAATTCCGGCACCGAAAGCACGCAGGATGTCGTCGAGACAGCCCTGATCATTTTCAAGCAGCCGCTGAGATAAATCCGCGTCGTCGGTGAGTTCCATGCGTCCGGGCATCCGAAAAACGCCTTTCCGATCGATTTGGCAGCGGTCGAGCAGCGTGTTCCTTTTTCTATCCGGAACACTATACGCGATGCCGTTACACAGAAGGAACCGGTGAGTCGTGATTCCCGCAGTCTCGTCTCTCAGAGAATAGCAAACAGGCGCCGCATCGCAATTTATGGTCTCGGCGCGAACAGGCAATCTTACTCTGGAACCTAAACAAGCGACCTTATGGAGTGCGGTGACTCGTCACCGCTTTCTTTTTCAGGGAATTTGGCGCTGGAAACGATGTTCGTTTGTACGATCGATTTCACCTGAAATTGAAATGGATTACTGGCTGTTTCCTCACGCTGAATGACAAGAATGCCGTATTGGAAAGGCAAAGCGGCGCCACGTCGCCGCACTCCAAATGACTGTCGCTTGTTCCAGGCTTAGACGCGATGCGCAGCTATGCGTCGTCGCTGCGGCTTGAGCGGGATCGTCTTCGTGATTTCGAACGATCGGATGGCTGCGACTTGTCAGAAGTCCCCAGTAATTTCTTTGAAAACCAGTGCAACGGCCACAGGAGACTACGAAAAAATCTGCCGAAGGTCTCAGCTGCATTCGCTTCCACACGGCCCGTCCAGCGGGCAAATCGCACAAACCAGCCCGGGTTGACGTAGTTGCGACGACTCGTTTTTCCACGCAGGGGCGGGTTGGACAACATTTCTGAGACGCTGGCTGACACTCCGCGTTTTTCACAGAATATTCTGCGAGCGAGTAGCATTGCTGCGATAAAGGCGGCTGGTTTTTGAAAAGTGTTGAAGCAGTGCGGGCATCGAAATGTACGCACGGGCACAATCCAGAGCAATCGCCGCCAACCGGTCAACGATTGCGGTTTCAGCTTTTCGAAGCAGAATCGGCATTCCCATCCTGTTCGTTCATCAGCTGACATCAGTGTTGTTCACCAAAATTGCCCGGATCCATCAGGGGGTCATGTGAGTTTTGGGAAGAAAATGGAATCCGGAAACGTTCGGGCTCAGAGTCTCTGCTTACCACTTTACATTGAGGAGATTGCAAAGCGAGCAGTAAAACGGGATTCGCCGTTCAGCACGCAAGAGATCGGGACTGACAACAAGTTGCCGGTGTGTGCCAGTCGTTACATGCGGCATGATCGGTATACAAGGCGAGCGGTCGGGAATCCGCCCATCGAAACAACGCCCATTAGTTCCTGGGGGAAACCATTCGCAGTCAGGGCACTGCAACCGATGACCGCTGAGCAACGTGGACAGCAGTTGGTAATGAACGGGCTCCGCTACCTGATATTCCGCTAAATCACCACCCTGCACGCCATGCGGCGGCTGTCGTGTCTTCGTTGAGCGAAACTGCCATTCTCGCGGGAAAGGATCGCTGACTCAACGATTTGGCTTCGCTATACTGCGACTGGTATCAGTTATGATATGTGGCCACTGCGCTTCAACGCCGGGGATTTCTTGCACATTTTCCATCGAACAAGTTTTTATGCCTGACAAACGCAATCTTTTCAACAAAGTCTGGGATCTGCACACTGTACAAACTCTGCCGGGCGGGCAGACACAATTGTTTATCGGTCTGCACCTGATTCACGAAGTCACCAGCCCACAGGCGTTTGAGATTCTGCGTGATCGCAAACTCAAAGTCGCTTTCCCGGATCGTACCATCGCGACGGTGGATCATATTGTTCCGACGGCCAATCAGGCTCGACCATTCCTCGACGGTCTGGCAGAACAGATGATGTCAGCCATCGAAAAGAACTGCAAAGAGTTCGGCGTGACGCTGCTGGATCTGAAAGATGACCGTCAAGGGATCGTGCATATTGTCGGGCCCGAGCAGGGGTTGACCCAGCCCGGCATGACGATTGTTTGCGGTGACAGCCATACGAGTACTCATGGAGCATTCGGCAGCATTGCCATCGGCATCGGCACGAGCAATGTTGCGGAAGTTCTGGCGACTCAGACGATGTTCCTGAATCGCCCGAAAGTTCGTCAGGTCGTCGTCAACGGTGAACTTGCACCGGGCGTGTATGCTAAGGACGTGATCCTGTACATCATCCAGAAACTCGGCGTGCAGGGCGGCGTGGGTTATGCCTACGAATTCGCGGGCACAACCTTCGACGCGATGTCGATGGAAGAACGCATGACGGTGTGCAACATGAGCATCGAAGGCGGGGCTCGGTGTGGCTACATCAATCCGGACCAAAAGACTGTCGACTACCTGGAAGGCCGTCCGTTTTCTCCGAAGGGCGCGGACTTTGACCGAGCCGCCGCATGGTGGCTGAGTCTTGCATCAGGCGACGACGCTCAGTTCGACGACGTTGTGACGTTTGACGCAGCAGACATCGAACCAACAGTGACCTGGGGCATCACGCCAGCTCAATCCGTTGGTGTCAGCCAGCCGCTGCCAAGAATCAGCGACGTCGCCGCTGACGAACAGAAGCTGATCAAGGAAGCTCTGGAATTCATGGGCATGACGGAAGGTCAGCCGATCAAGGGCACGAAGATCGACGTCGCATTCATAGGTTCCTGCACGAACGGTCGAATCTCCGACCTTCGCGAAGCCGCACGCGTTGCCGAAGGGCACCGAGTTTCGCCGCACGTGAAGGCAATCGTGGTGCCTGGATCTCAGGTCGTTCGCAAGCAGGCGATGGAAGAGGGCTTGCACTTGATCTTCGAAGCCGCTGGTTTCGAATGGCGTGAAGCGGGCTGCTCGATGTGCCTTGCAATGAACCCTGATAAGCTCAAAGGCCGCGAAGTGTGTGCATCATCCAGTAACCGTAACTTCAAAGGTCGTCAGGGCAGTCCAACAGGTCGCACTCTCCTGATGAGTCCCGCGATGGTCGCAGCTGCAGC
>JAYSPO010001674.1:0-1416 GCA_043722015.1 Candidatus Kuenenia sp.
GAGGATTGAGGATTCAGGATTCAGGATGAGCGAATGAGGACTTTGCCACCGACGGGTGTTGTGGGAGTGGCGCGATCGATCAGGGGAACAACGGCGTTCGCAAGAAGTACTGAGAACATCACGCCCTCCGGATAACCTCCGAACCAGCGGATCATCATCGTAAGCACACCGGCCAGCAGACCAAAGATCCATCGTCCTCTGCGTGTCAACGGGCTGGTCACTGGGTCCGTCACGATAAAGAACGCTGCAAACAGCACGCTTCCCGCGCAGAGGTGTCGGAGAACCCCTGGACTGCGTGACGGATCAGAGGTCAGGGACTGCAGAAACGCCATTGCGGCAACGCCGACAATCATTCCAAGCGTCAGTCGCCAGTCAGCCGCTCGTCTCCAGAGAATCCACGACCCGCCAATGAGTATGGCAAGTGCAGAGGTTTCCCCGAGGGATCCGGACACGTTACCGAAAAACAACGGTGAAACGTCGGTCATCTGGCCGGAGAACTTTGCCAAAGCCAGTGGCGTTGGCCGAGTGACGGCATCCACGGTCAACGGTGCGACCCAGCTTGTCATTTCGATTGGAAATGACAGCATCAGAAATGCCCGACCGACCATGGCCGGGTTGAATACATTGAAGCCCAGGCCACCAAACGCCATTTTCCCAAGCGCCACCGCGGCGAACATCCCGATCGCCGTGGCGTACCATGGCAAAAGCGGCGGCAGTGACAATGCAAAGATGAGTGCAGTCACCGTGACACTGCCATCAGGCAACGTTGATTTTCGTGCTCTGAGACGGCAGCAGATCCATTCCGTCAACCACGCAGAGACAAGGCAGATCATCAGTTGATCCAGAGCAGCCTCGCGGAAGAAATACAGAGCGGCCAGCACGGGCGCCGCCAGTCCGGTGACAACATCCCGCATCATGGACTGGGTGGACAACCCGGGATGCGCGATGTGTGGTCCGGCGATCGTTTCCAAAGGCGGCCCGGGGGCTGAGTTCGCGACGGTCGCGTTGAGGTCATCCATGGTGCATACCTCGACCGCTCACGACGGGCTGAGGGAGACTGCGCTGGTCATGCACGGCCTGCTTGCCGATTCGCAGGTATTGCACCAGTGGAATCCGTGCCGGACATTCATATGCACAGCAGCCGCATTCGCAGCAGGCTTCCAGATCCAGTCGGCGCGCCAGATCGAGCTGATCGTGGCGGACTGCCTGCGCAATCCTGGTTGGCATCAACCCCAGCGGGCACACATCAAGGCAGCGACCACAGCGGATACAGGCGGTTGCTGATTCAGCGTCCAGCTCAGCTTGTGTAAAAATCGTCAGTCCGCCGGTCCCCTTCGTCACGGGAATCGACAGATCGGTCACCGTGAATCCCATCATCGGCCCCCCGGCGATGACTCGACGAGCATCGTCCGTCAG
>JAYSPO010001675.1:0-3836 GCA_043722015.1 Candidatus Kuenenia sp.
AGCTCATCCTGAATCAGATGAACAACATTCGGCAACTGGAAGAGCAATACGAGAAGCAAAAAGCGATCGACTCACGCACTCCAGGTTTTGTTTCGGACAAGCTCGAAAATTTTCCGCAACTACGGGAGCTGATTCCAGACGACCTGAAAGCCCGCTTCACGTACGACGACCTGTGGTTGAAATGGAAAGGACCGATGACAGAAGAAGATGAGCAGAGATTGCTGAGCCTCTCCGATGACGACGCCTATCTTGCGGCAATACAGCAGCTGATTGGATTGAAAAATCAGGATGTGACCAGCCTGGCGTCGTATCAGCTCCTGAATAGTCTCCAAAGCGCTCAGGCATCGCTTGCATCCGCACGACAAGCGTTGGCCGATTCTCAGGACAGCCTGAAGATCCAGTTGGGCTTGCCGCCCAATGTCCAGCTGGACATTGACGAGGATGGACTGGCCCCCTTTGAAATCATCAGCTGGAAGCTGATCGAACTGGAACGGCGCATGCGGGATCTTCAAAAGGAACTCGGGGAGCAACTTTTGCCCGACCTTGGTGAAAATCAGGCCGATACACCGCCGGACTTCGCAACCCTCAGAGCGTATGTCAATGGGCTGGCAGAATTGCGGAACGACCTGCGTCAAGACGGTATCAATGTCGTCAAGAATGACTTGAAACCGATCGAGGACTTGCTGGATACTACGCAGGACGACTGGAAAGCCAGTCGTCCCGATCAGCGCCTCTTCCGCAGCGAAGATGAACGAATTGGACTTGTGCAGAATTATCAGAAGGACAAGGCCACCTTTGAACGGGCGGAGCGGGACTTCATGTTTGGGTCTGACCAACTCGATATGCTGTTGCGACTCATTGACGTCGAAACTCAGGACGACATCCTGAAGACGCTCGACAGTGATTCCAATGGATTGATCGAAAGTTCGGAGTTACCGGACGGCTGGCGTGAACTGCCGCGATTAGGCACAAAGACGGCTGCGGAGACCTACACAGTCGATGGGTTCCTGTCCGAAGTTCGCGATGGATCCCGAATTCTGCGTGACGATTATATGCTCCGACTGGCCCAGCAGTTGGAGGTTCTTCAGGCGGGTCTGCGAGTTGAAGCTATCGCAATCAATCGTTTTAGTCTGAGTGAATCGCAGGAGTTTCCTGAAATTGAGCAGGTCGTCGAGATCGGTCTTGAGAATCGTCTCGATCTTATGAACAACCGTGCACAGGTAATGGATGCTCGCCGCAGAATGGAAATCGCAGCCAACAGTCTCGAATCGACATTCAACCTGGCATTCCAGGGTTCGCAGGGATTGAGCGGCGGCAACAAGGTCTCGGGCAGCAATCAAACGGCCCGTCTGGAATTCACGACGCCCCTGGATCAGATTGACGAGCGAAACGCCTATCGCACGTCATTGATCACATATCAGCGTCAGCGAAGAAGCTACATGTTATCTGAAGACAACGTTGCGCTCAGTATTCGCCAAAACTGGCGTCAGTTACAGGTGCAGGAGTACCGTCTGGAAATCGACCGCAGGGCGGTCAGAACCGCCGCTTTGCAGTACGACAGCGCCTCGTTACTGGCCACCTCAGTCGTGCAACAAGGTGCCGTCAACATCACGTTGGCCCTGAATTCGCTTCTGGGGGCTCAAAACGCACTTGCCAGGGATTGGGTGACTTATGAGACAAATCGGCTTAACATCTTCGTAAACATGGGTATCATGCAGCTTGATCCTCGCGGAGTCTGGGACGATCCCTTTTACCTGCAGATGAACGATTTGCAGGATGATGAATCTGTCTCTCCTGCAATGACTCCCGGTGTTGTTCTTCCCAATTCGCAACCACAGAACTAGAAGAAGGTCTCTGAGGATGCTCCGATTATTCCCGCGTACACGTTCGGGCAAGTCCCCGATCATGATCCTGTTGCTGTTGACAGTCGTCGCTTTGGTGACGGCTTATCTGGTCCCATATTCTCGCAACAAACTGTTGTCTGCGATGGGTATGAACAAGCAGACGCTGAACCCGCAGTATATTCTGAAGAAGGCCGAAAAAGCTCCCTTCAGAATCATGATCACCGAGAACGGCACGGTCGACAGCATGAAGAATTCGGTGCTGAGTAACCGCGTGGAAGGAAGTACCACGATTATCATGCTCGTGCCGGAAGGCAGTCGCGTGAATGCACCGGCCATTGCCGAATTCGACGGCGTCGTGGAGTTCATGGATTCGGCATCGGAATCTTCAAAGACCATCAAGCTGCGTGCAGAAGACGGCAAGGAAAAAATCTATGAAATCGCATTGGGTGAGTTTTCCGAAATTCTGGTGAAGGATCGACAGGCCGTTCGGCGTTTTGACTACATCTCGGGTGACGTCGTCTGCGAACTGGATTCTTCAACGCTTGTTGAAAAGGAAAAAGAGCAGCAGATTAAAGTGACGACGGCCAAGGCTTCGGTGGAAAAATCAGAGATCGATATCGAGATTCAGGAAACGACAAACTCCAGCGCCGTGGGAAAGGCTAAATCCCTTGCAGCACTCGCTGATCTGGACTTAATCAAATACCAGGCGCCGGGTGGTGAATACGAGCAGGAAGTCGCCACGATTGAGGGTGATAAGAAAAAAACCGAAGAAGAGTTGTCGATGAACATGGAGAAATACGACAAGGTCCGCAGCCAGGCTCGGCTTGGCTACAGCAATGTCAATGAACTGGAAACCGCGCGACTTGCCGTTACAAATTCGCTCATCGTGCTGGGAGTGAACAAGGGTAAACTGAAGGTGCTGAAGGATTTCATGCGCAAGCGCAAGGAGATCGAACTGCAGCAGGCCGCCGCCGATTCCAAACAGGAAACAATTCGGGCGGGCAAAGAAGGCGAAGCCATGATGACTCAGTTACGAGCAGTACTCGAGGCAGCGAAATTGACGTACAGTGTCGAAATGGATAAGTGGGACCTGTTTAAACGTCAGATTCAGGCCTGTCGCCTGGTCGCACCGCAGGCGGGCGAAGTTGTCTATGCGTCACAGAATAACTCACGCGGCAGTGAACCAGTGGTCATCGAAGAAGGAGCCTCAGTGCGTGAGCGGCAGGCCATTATCAATCTGCCAGACGTCGAAAACATGAAGATCGATGCCCGCATTCACGAATCGAAAATCAGCCGCATCGTCGTTGGACAGCCAGTGGAGATCGAAGTCGATGCACTTCCCGGGCAACCCTATCGCGGCGTGCTTGCAACCGTGTCGTCTGTGCCCACGCCGGGCAGTTGGCCGAATACCGATCTGAAAGAATACGAAACCGCGATTGAGATCAAAGATGACCTTGCAAGAGTGAAAATGCTCAAACCCGGCATGAACGCGGAATGCCGCATCATCGTAGAGGATCGCAAAGAGCCGGTCCTGCAGATTCCGATTCAGGCCGTCATCTCAACGTCGGGGCACTACTTTTCGTACGTCGCTGTGGGCAGCGAAGCGGAACGCCGCGAACTCAAAATCGGCGATACGAATGACGAGTACATGGAGATTCTGGATGGCGTAGCTGAGGGTGAGTTTGTGATCATGAATCCACGCACGCACTTTTCGAAAGAGCTGAGTGTGCTTGAGGCGCAGCTGTCTGCCGAAGTCGAAGCAAATCGCGAGAAACTGGACACGCCGGGTCAAAATCGCGGCGGCAGACCAGGCGGTGCAGGGCCAGGTGGCGGCGGGCCAGAAGGAAAACAAGCTGAGGGTGGCGGACCTGGTGGTGGCGGCGGACCGGGTGCTGGTGGCGGACCGGGTGCTGGTGGACCTGGCGGCGGTGCTTCAGGCGGAATGCCGGATCCAAAGACGATTTTCGACATGATGGACAAGAACAAAGACGG
>JAYSPO010001676.1:0-13814 GCA_043722015.1 Candidatus Kuenenia sp.
CAACGGTCTCTTCGGAAGGAGCAGAGAATAGTATCATGAAACAAATGACGGCCAGGCAATTCATTCAGCACCTCCGTGAATTCTGTGAAGCGAACTTAAATACTTATCCCGCCCGTAGCCGGGGATAAAGCTCTTATCAGCGGTTTTATCACCCGCTGACTTAGATTTTATCGGTGCGTAGGTTCTTCCGCAAGCAGGGCGTGCGTGAGACCCTGATAAGACGCAAAACGGCCAGATGCTCTGCGTATCAATCCGGTTCCAGCCGTTGAAGCATACCGAGATCTTGTTCTGCAAACGGACAGCCCCAGCCTGAATGACATGAAGCTCAAGCTCGGTGGTTTTCGATTCATGCGTCTCTGTAGGTCGGAGGAACTTCGCGGTTTTGGCGAAGCAGAGATCAAGAGCTTTTCAACGGCCCTCGCGGTCGAAGGTGACGTGGCGGCGGCGACTCAGGATCAGGCGAAATCGGCCCAGCGGTCTTCGCGGGGATGTTGGGAGTCACATTGTTTGCAATCCTGCTGACGCCGGTGTTTTTCTACGTGATTCAGCGTCTGGCAAACTGGCGCGCGTCGCGGTGACGGCATTTGACTTTCATGTCCGGGAGGGCGAGGCTCCTGCCGAGCCAAAGACAGCTGCCGAAACGCGCAGCTGGGCGGAGCCTCGCCCTCCCAATTTCCCGGTGCGGGCTTCGCCCGCAACCCAAAGTAGCCATCACGCTCCGCCGTGATGAGCATTTGTCAATCGACATTCATCAACCAGGACAGAGTTCCACGATCTGCCCCCTGCATGGGCCGAAGGACAGTCAGCGCCGGGGCTTCATTCGCGTGGCGCAGTTCGAGGCTCGTCACGGCGGAGCGTGACGGCTACATTGCGATGTGCCCGTCACCCAGGCCGCAACTTGGTGACACTAAAGTTGATGTACGAGAACATCCTTCATAAACCGCCGCCTGAAAATCTTTGCGGCGCAACAAGAAATCAACTGTTAGTAGTACAATGGAACGCGACTGCGTCCGATTTTGGTCGATGCCCGGCGTCGATGAAAAACAAACCAGTTCAAACCTGCTGGGAACAATTACTTCTTCTTCGGTGGCCGGAACTGATGCGTGGGATTGCCGAACACGGATTCGGCGGCTTCCATGATGGTTTCGGACAAAGTAGGATGAGCGTGAATCGAATCGGCAAGGTCGCGGGCCGTCGCACCCATTTCGATGGCCAAGACTGCTTCGGCAATCATTTCACCAGCGCCGGGACCGACGATGCCGATGCCGAGGACTCGTTGCTTGACTGGTTCGATGATGATCTTGGTCATACCTTCGGTCCGCGCGAGTGTCTGAGCTCGACCAGACGCCGCCCACGGGAAGCGGTGCACAGAGACTTCTTTTCCCTGAGCCCTGGCTTCGGTCTCGGTGATACCCGCCCAGGCGAGTTCCGGGTCGGTGAACACGACGGCCGGGATGGCGATGTTGTCGAATTCGACAGGTTCGCCCAGCAAGGTTTCCGCAGCGATTTTTGCTTCGCGCGTGGCCTTATGAGCCAGCATGGGTTCGCCGGCTACATCGCCGATCGCCATCAGCTTCGGGTCGGCAGTTCGTTGGTTTTTATCAATCCTGATGAAACCTTTTTCGTCGATCTGAACTTTGGTCTTTTCAAGTCCGAAACCGCGGCTGTTCGGACGGCGTCCGACGGACACGAGGACGCGATCAAACGTCTGTTGTGGTGCGACACCTTCGCCTTCCAGACTCGCCACGATACCTGCCGCGGTCGGCTCCAGTTTGGCCACTTTGGTGTTCAGGTGAATGGCTTTGAACTGATGAGCCAGTCGCTTCTGCAACGGCGTCACGAGGTCACGATCGGCTCCAGGCAACAGACCGCTGGTCATTTCCACGACAGTAACTTCCGTGCCGAGTGCCGCATAGACTGAACCCATCTCGAGTCCGATATAACCGCCACCGATGACCAGCAATCGTTGTGGAATATCCTTGAGTTCCAGTGCCCCGGTAGAATCCATGATGCGGTCGTCACCGAGTGCAAACATTGGTGGCATCGCGGGTTGTGAACCAGTCGCGACAATGCAGTGGTCGTATGTCAGAGTTCTGGTCGTGCCTTCTGCGGTTTGTACTTCGAGCGTGTCTGAATTCAGGAATGTCCCGCGACCCTTCAACAGCTCGACACCGCGTGCTTTGCAGAGATTTTCAATGCCGCCTGACAGATTGCCGACGACGTTGTTCTTAAACGTGCGGAGCTTATCGAGATTCACCGTAGGCTTTGAAAATGTGACACCGCATTCTTCCGCTTCTGCAGCTTCATTAATCAGCTTGGCGACATGCAGCAGTGCTTTCGACGGAATGCAGCCGCGATTGAGGCAAACGCCGCCGGGTTTTACGCCTTCGTCGATCAGCACGACTTTCATGCCATGATCCGCCGCCGCAAACGCTGCCGGATACCCGCCAGGACCACCACCCAGAACCACCAGTTGAACGTGTTGATCAGCCATTGAAACCATGTGCTCCGAAACTGTAATGCCAGCAAATTACGTGCTGTGTGCTTTGTCTGTGATGCGTGGGATCGTACGGCGAACACGATTCCGCATCCACCATAGTGCGAACTGTAGTGCAGATGCGTCAGATTATCAAAAGTAACGCGATTGATGGCGATCCGGGGCTGAAACAAGTGTCAGTCATTTGGAGTGCGGCGACTTGTCGCCGCTTTTCCTTTCCAACACTGCCTTTTTGTCAATCCGCGCGGGGAAAACAGCGAACATTCTATTTCAATTTCAGGTGAAGTCGGCAGAACAAACAAACGTGTTCCACAGTGCCAAATTCCCTGAAAAAGAAAGCGGTGACGAGTCACCGCACTCCAAAGGACAATCGCAGTAGGTTGCCGGGAGGGCGAAGCTCCTGCTGAACCGCCGGTACTGCGACGATACCCGCTCAGGAGTCGCAATGATCCGGAATCAAGCCGGGCCGGACCGTCGAACGAATCCCGCGTCGGAGACACGGGGCACAATTCTCGTTCCTGCTACGGTTTCACCAGTGGCAGATGCAGATCAACCTTGTCATGCATCGTATACAGACGCCATTCGTGACCGACATGCACAAGCTGACCGCTGGACTTGTTCTCACTAGCCGGACGCAGGGGGCCTCGGACGTCCTTCGTCCAGTGTACCAGATCCGGCGATGTCGCCAGATACGTACACCATTGCCGAGGTTTCACCGGGGAACCAGTACCGTGCAACACGGCGACGTAAGTGTCGCCAACCCGGATGACCTGGTTCATGGCAATCATCAGGGCATCGAAGTGCTCGGGGCCGGGCAGAATCAATGGTTCGTCAGCAACGTTGGTCCAGGTTTTCATGTCGGATGATCGAGCCAGCCAGATTCCGGCATCACGTCGTTCGTAAAACAGATTCCAGACGCCGTCTTCAAAGAATGCCGTCGGCGTGCCGAACGGTCCTGTGGGAATCGGTTGTCCGTTCGTTAGTCGCACGTCCAGCGTGCCGATGCGCTCCCAGTGAACGCAATCGGTTGATTTTAACAGTTGCGACTGGTCCTGAGCACCTTCGGCGAACATGAAATATTCGTCGCCGCGTTTGATAACCATGATGTCTTCGATCCAGAAGTCACCCACAATCGGATGCTCGGAGGATCGATGCCACTTGATGCCGTCGGATGACGTTGCCAGTCCGAGACTCATCGTGGGCGGCTGTTGATTCGGGTCGTAACCGGTATACCAGAGCTTCCAGCCTGATTCGTCTTTCAGGATCCAGCCACGTTCACGGATTTTTGCATCCCACTTTCCGTCCGCCGCTGCAAACACCGGATTGCCGGACACAGGTTCGAATGCAATCGACTGGACCGGTGGGTCTTCGCCGCAAGCGACCGAGCACCGGCTTCCCGCATTGAGCAGAAGAATGGCGATGGTGGCAATGGCACAACAATGAATCCGGCGATTGAATCGCAACATCATGAACCTGTTCCCGCAGTGCCTGAGGACTGTGTTACCAGCATACAGGCTACGGGAATATCAGGAAAAAGCCAGCCATGGCCGCAGCCTGCATAATGGCGGCTTCTTCGTTGAAGGGGATCTGGTAATGTTTCTTCGGAGCACACTCGCCCGGGCGATAGTAACCAAGTGTGTATTCTCGCGAATGCACAGGGTGCAAAGTCATCTGATATGGTATCCCGACCAACTGTGTTGCAAAGCGGCCAGCGGATGCGAACGGCTGCACGATCGGATGATACGTGTGTCCGTAGCGTTCCAGAGCTGGGTCTTCGAAGTACAGCGGATAGTGATACAAGTTCGTCGGCGCCCATTGCAGCACAGCAGGGCTGGATTGGCGTGCGATGTAGTCGCCCTGATCGACTTTTTCGTTGAACCCCTCCGGGAGTTGACTCGCGTCGATGTTTCGCATTGCATAACCCAGCGTCGGGCTGATCTTGCGGATGTCGGTTTTGAGTTTATTTTCGCCGGAATCCACCGCAGCCTGGTCGCCATCCGTTGTCATATCCAAACCCTGAACCGTGGTCACAGCGTGCGAGGATGCCACGGAAATGGGCCTCTGATCGTAGACATCGACATCGTAATCGTGTTCCGGCGGCAAAGTATGTTCATTGATGAAATTCTGTGCCGACGCCTTGAGACGCCCCGGTTCAACCTCAACGTGCGGCATCCGATCACGCCACCAGTCGCCGACGGTTCCTCGCTGCACTCGGGATGTACCGCCATGGAGTACGTCATCGACGTGCCCTGAGTATTCCTCCTGCCATGTGTCCGGCTGAACCGGAGCTGCCTGAATAGCCCGAAGCGCTGCGTCTGACTCCTGGAAAACAGGCGTTAATGCGGCGGTAGTAGCCGAGGTTCTTCCCTGCCCTGGAATTGATATCGGTGCAGCAGACGATGGCGCTTTGGTCACAGAACGCCGTGGCCCGGCGGTAGACCGCAGGGCCGCATTCGGCACCGGGCCGGTCAGAAATTCCGGCGGCATGGTTTTGGAAGAATTCGAAGCCGCGGCACCGTTTTCAGCTTCCTGAGCCACAGCCACACTGGCACCGGCCAGGATTGTGCATGTCGCCAGCAAGACCACGATAGTCGGCCAGATATCAGACATGAATGTCCAGCCGACTTGTTGTCGGGACGTGACAGTCCGAAGCGATATCCTGCTAGTCCTGTGGAGCATGCTCCACAGAGTAGTTCGGAGATTCCTGAGTGATGGCGATATCATGTGGATGGTTCTCCCTAACCGAAGCCGCCGTGATTTCAATGAACCGGGCTTTCTCACGCAGTTCGCGAGTGGTCCCGACGCCGACATAACCCATGCCGGATCGCAGACCACCCGTCAATTGATACATCAACGGCTGCAGGGCTCCTCTGTAAGAAACGCGACCTTCCACGCCCTCCGGAACCAGTTTGGACTGGTCGCCCGTCGGAGCATGGCCCTGCCGGTAACGTTCACTGCTGCCTTTTATCATTGCTCCCAGCGAACCCATTCCGCGGTATCGCTTGAAGCTCCTTCCCTGATAGAGAATCATCTCACCAGGGCTTTCATCGGCACCCGCCAGCAGACCGCCGACCATCACAGTCCACGCTCCTGCAGCAAGTGCCTTCGTAATATCTCCGCTGAAGCGAATTCCTCCGTCAGCGATAATCGGTATATCGGTTCCCGCCAGGCCCTTCGCTGCATTCGCAATTGCCGATAACTGCGGAACTCCGATACCCGAAATAATTCTGGTAGTACAAATTGACCCTGGCCCGATTCCGACCTTCACAGCATCGGCTCCGGCATTCGCCAGAGCTCGCGCACCTTCGACCGTTGCCACATTTCCGGCAATCACGTCGATCAGCATTTTCTGCTTGATGGCCGCAACCGTCTCAATCACATTTCGAGAATGCCCATGTGCGCTATCCACGACTAAAACATCAACACCTTTTTCAACCAATTGGGCCGCTCGTTCAAAATCAAAAACACCGATTGCCGCACCAACCCGCAAACGACCGCGCGAATCCTTGGATGCTCGCGGAAACTGCAGGTTCTTGTCGATATCACGAATCGTGATGAGTCCCTTTAATTGATAATCATCGTCCACGAGCAACAGTTTCTCGACCTTGTTTTCCAGGAGAATTCGTTCAGCATCTTCGAGCTTCGTATTCTCCGGTGCCGTGACCAGTCCATCCTTGGTCATGATCTCAGAAACCGGTCGATCTTTTGATTCCAGAAACCGCAGATCGCGACGTGTCAGAATGCCGACCAGCCGCCCGTTCACCGTGATCGGTACGCCACCGATGTTGCGTTCGTCCATGATCCGCACGGCTTCTCCCGCAGGAGTTTCCGGCGGCAACGTGACGGGATCGACAATCACGCCATGCTCGCTGCGTTTCACGCGATCGACCTGCATCGCCTGCTGCTCGATCGTCATGTTCTTGTGAATAATGCCAATGCCGCCCAATTGAGCCATGGCAACGGCCATGTCACTCTCCGTGACGGTGTCCATCGGGCTGCTGACAATTGGCAGATTCAGGGGAATATTGCGAGTGAGGAACGAACTGATGTCCACTTCTGACGGAATCACTTCGCTGTACCCAGGTTCCAGTAGGACATCATCAAACGTCAATCCGCGATAAGCAATGCGATCCTGCACGGTGAGGGCTCCTCGTTAAAGTTTTCAGTTTTCAGTTGGCAGTTTAAGATTTGAAATTTGAAATTTCAGATTTCAGGTTCCGTTTGGCCCTTCTCCAAAATCGCGGCATGGACTTTGTTGGACAGTCGAATCAATGTCGCAATTTCCATCTGTTCGGCTCGATCGTCAATCTTGTGTTCTAATTCTGCGAGCAGGCGATCGACGTCTTCCTTGTCCAGTTGTTTGCGATACATTCCAATCAGGACGGGACGAATGAGTTTGCGGCGTTGTGAAAACGTGCGCCGCAGAAAGTCCAGAAAGAACCTGCGATCGTTGATTCTCGCAGCCGCTTCTTTGTTGCGCCAGATACTGACGATGGCCGAATCCACCTTCGGTCGCGGCCAGAATACGTTCGGGCCCAGCCTTCGCAGAATGCGGATACTTGCCTGCGACTGAATCCACACGGACAACGCCGAGTATCCTGACGTTCCGTGTTCGGACGCCATTTTTTCGCCGAGTTCCCATTGGATCGTGCACACCATACGTTCCCATGGCAGATCAGACGCGATCAAATTCGCAATCACCGGCGTAGCCACGCTGTATGGCAGATTCGATACCAGTTTCAGCTGGCCGTTGGGCAGCGATGCCACCTGTGCGCGAATGAGATCACAAATTTCCGGTGCCAGTGTGTTCTTGTTTTTCAGGATGTCCTGGTTGATGAGCGTCACGTTGTCGCATCCTTTGACAGCTTCGGCCGCAAGGAGTGCCATTTTTGGGTCCACATCGACCGAGATGACTTTCCCGGCCTCTTCCGCCAGAAATGCCGTCATACCTCCCGTGCCGGAACCGACTTCCAGTGCCACATCATTTGGCCCGAGGTTCGCATGACGCACAACGAATTCGATCAGATTCACATCGATCAGGAAATTCTGCCCCAGATCACCGCGCGGGTTGAAGCCGTGCTGTGTGAACAGCTCCATCAACCATGACCGTGTCTGACGCTGAACATCTCTCATCGGGGCGGGGGACTTTCAGCATTCAGTTGTGTGCGCAGACTGGATACCATCTGCGGGGACAGAGAAATCAAACCGTCAGCAAAGCGACGTGCGAGCAATTGATCCACGTACTTGCCAAGAATGTCGTTCTCAATATTCATCACATCACCCACACCGACCGATCCAAGTGTCGTGACTTGCAATGTGTGCGGTATCAACGCGACGGAAAACCGATCGGCGGCCACACTGGCAACCGTCAGGCTGATGCCGTCAATGGCGACCGAACCCTTGGATACTAACAATCGATGTTGTTCAACAGCCGGAGTGAACCACATGTCGATCCAGTCTCCGCTGCGTACTATTTCGCTGACAACCGCAACACCATCGACATGTCCTTGCACAAAATGGCCACCCAAACGTGCATTTGCCGCGAGCGATCGTTCGAGGTTGACACGACTGCCGATCTTCATTCGCCCGAGATTCGTCTTTGACAGCGTTTCGTCGCCCGCTTCAAAATCCAGCATTTCGCCGTTGATTGCGACTACAGTCAGACAACAGCCACAGATGGAAATACTGTCACCCAGTGCAATTTCCGACACACTAAAACAGGCGGAGTCCGGAGCAATCGACAGGCGCAACCCGACCGGAAGTGAGGCGATTTGCCTGACAGTTCCCTGTCCTTCCACGAGGCCCGTAAACATGTTTTTTAGCTTATTTGCAACGAATTTGACGCTTTTAAGAAGCGGGTCAGCAACCAATAGTCCGGAACACCCTTGTGGGGCATCGGGCTATTGGTTCCTGACCCCTTTTTGAAGCCGGGAGATCACCAGGCGACACCCATCGGGTCTGCCACCATCGATCGTTGCGTGCGAAGTTTATCCAAATTCACCGCGATTGCACTGCATCGAGTAAAGTTTCCCAACGCCATCGAAAGTGACATTAACCCGAAACGCCACTCCCAACCGTCGAAATTGGGCCAATTCGAGTCCCACGGGGGTTTCCGGGAATCAAAAAGACAGCTATTCTGCACGCCTTGATTTGAGTTGGCTCACTCTGCATCTACGAAATACAGTGAAGAGCGTGCTCAGACAGTGTCGATGTGGATTCGACCAAAACCAACGCTCGTTTGAAAATAAACAGGAACACCTACCATGGCAAAAACCAATCGTAAACTCACCAAGGCCAATCATGGCCAGCGTCCATCCAGCTCCAAGGGGCGGCGTCTGAAACGCAAGCATGTTAAGCTTTCGTAACGGCGCAGAATTTTATATGGACTGCGGCAGCCTGCTGCCGCTTTTATCACCCAGCCTGCTGGCCCCATTGTGTCAGGCACCACTCCATAACCAAGCCCCGTCTCAAAGTCCCGCAGCAGGCTGCGAGCACAAAAGCGGCAGCAGGCTGCCGCAGTCCAGGGCCTTTGGCCGGCTGGGCTGACTCTGCCAGCCTACTGCTGTTGAAGATACTCTTCCACGAGTTGCGCTTTGCGAAGCAGGTACGGGATGAACTGTTCGTTGGACTCCGCAAACCGACTGAGCGCTTTCATGTTGCCGACAAACTCTTCCGAAAATCGCAAGTGCTCCTGATCGCGCCAGGTTTGGCCCAGATGACTCAGTTGCCCCGCGACGGCGGCTGTCTTTTCATTGAGTTCTTCATTGAAGCGTCGAAGCATCTGCGCGAATCGACGGAGTTCTCCCGGATCAACAATGGCTTGCGTCATGGTGAATCTGCTTTCGTAAATGTGGTTGATTGGACAGACGTAAGGGATCGCGACTGTGGGCTTGTAACGTAGGCGATGTCGCTCCGCCGACTCGCACTCATGTTCACAGCTATGCGAAACGTACGCCGCGATGCGCGAACCATAAGTCACCATCAACGAGACCACGACATTCTAATCAGGAAATCTCAGTCGGCGGAGCGACTGAGCTACGTTGTTGGCGACTAAGACTGACAAACGCGGAAAACTGGCAGATCTCCGCTGTGGATTCGGAGTTTGAAGAGAACTCCGGTGTTTTACTGCACGGTCATCAGCCATGCGATCAAATCGGCCATGGACTGAGTATCCAGATTTTTTTCCAGGCCTTCCGGCATCAGCGAGCGCCCAGTGTCGCGCAAGGCTTCAATGTCGCTTCGCAGTACGCTGGTTTCTTTGGCTTCTGCACGGCGAAACGTCAGGACGCTGGCGGATTCGGCAATCAGCACACCGTTATGCGTCTGTCCGTCGGTGGTGACAGCAATATAGTCTCGCCAGGCAGGATTCACTTCGCGATTCGGGTCGAGCACATTTGTCAGAATCGCTTCGGGGCCGCGATTTTTCATCGTCGCCAGATTCGGGCCGACCTGAAACCCGACTTTTCCGATCTGATGACAGACCGAACAATGTTGCTTGAATAAAGCCGGTCCCTTGTCGCGATCCGGTTTCAATGTCAGCGCGACCTGATACGAACGCAACACGTCTTCGCGTGTGGAACTGGTCATGGTCTCCAGCAATCTGATGGCGCGGGAACGGACTGCATCATCGGGGACACTTGCCAGACGCTGTAAGTCGGATGGACTCAGCGTTGTCGGCGGCAGACGGCCTGCAGACATCGCCTCCAGCACCAGCACGGCCCATGAGGTGCGTCGTAACAACCCATCCCGCACTTGTTCAGCAAGTTTCGGAGTCAAACCTGACCAACGATCGAGAAGCTGAGATGCGACCTGCTCATCCGAAAACTGCAGCAGCGTTGCGAGCCCCGCGTTCTGCACCGATGGCGATTGCGTCGATTCGAGCGAACTCAGCAACAACGCACCGTCTGTCGCAAAGGACGACAGACTGAAGGTGCTCAATGCTGCCGCCCGCTGCTCGTCGGAAAGTTTTGCATCAACAGCATTCCTGCGAGCAGACTCAAGCAACTGCACGGACAACTTCGCGAAAGACGGGCTACTTTGAGCCGCTTTGTTTCCCGCGAACACTGCCTGCAGCAATTTCACCTGCATCGCAGGGTCATCGCTTCGTGCGGCGATTACGGCAGCGATCCTGATCCATCCTGCGTCGTCTGACGTCCTCCGTGCCACCAGATCCGCAAGCTCGAGCAATGCCACGCTGGAGACTGCCAACGCCGCGTCGCGCGTTGCCGCAAGCGATTCGAATGCTGCGCCTGCTTCGGTGCCCAACGATGTAAACACAGCCGTACGAATCCAGCGATCCTGACCGGATTTCGCCAGCAGTTCCTGCAAGGCTTCCTGTCGCATGGCAGAAGGCGGAAATTCACCGAGCGAAAACGCCAGTTGCATTTTGACGCGTGCGTTTTCGTCGTCGGTCATCGCCGCGAGCGCGGTCAAAACTTCTGCGGACGACGCATGTTTTTCGCTTGCCAATACCGCTCGTTCCCGCACGCCGGCCACCGAATCCCTGAGTCCAACGATGACATCTTCGCCACTCAGTGCATTCAGTCCTTCGAGGCTTCCAATTGCGTGAAATCGCCCAAGCCCGGTCGTGGATTCTCTTAACAGCCGACGAATTCCGTCAACTGCTGGCGCATCCTGCCGCTCAAAGAGCAGCCGTGATGCGGTCTCGCGATGCCATGCGTTCGGATGTTCCAGCAGCGCTACCAATTCGGCGGTTGAGGCCTGGCTGAGGTGCGGCACAGGCCGTGGTTTCCAGCCTGTCGGCGCGATTCGATAGAGTCGCCCACGATCGCGACCGCTGGTGAGATCCAGATGCTTCTTGATTTCCGGCGGCAGACTCGCAGGATGTTCAATCACTTCACGATACATGTCCAGAACCTGCAGACAGCCATCAGGAGCGTTCGCAAACTGCACCGGACGAAACCAGATGTCTTCTGACGCAACCAGCTCGCGACCTTCGTCCATGCGATTGGCGGTCCAGATCACGCCATCGACCGTCAGTCGCTTGCGATGCACAATGTTGCTGCCCACGTCGCCCACAACGGCCAGTCCTTTGGTGTCATCCGGCCATGCGTCGCCACGATAAATCGTAATCCCGGTGGCCCCGGTAAAATACCCAGCCGGACGACCGCCACCTTCGACAATACCCTTCGAAAGCCCCGAAGCACGCAGTCGAGTTCTCACGATACGCCATGGTTCGACAGGGCTGATGCGAAACACAGGGGCCTGCCCTCCATCCACAGCAATGCTGACTCGCGCCGGTGCGGCAGACGGCAATGGCGAACGGGACAGATACTGGTCGCGATACACGATCATCTGCGCATGATCGCTGTTGGAACTCACAAAGCGATGGCCCCAGTCGTCGAAGCACATCCCGTGCTGACCGCCCCCGGTTTCAGCTCGCAGTTCCAGCGTCTTTGAGTCAAACGAAAAGTCCCGACCTCGACATTGCAACGCCGTGCGGTCCGGATGTTTCGGACTGGTGATCGAACCACCGACGGTGCTCGCAGAACCATAAATCCGATTGTCCGGCCCCCAATGAAAACTATTGATCAGGCCCTGCACATTGGATCGTTCAAAACCTGTGAAGACCAGTTCATTCACGTCGGCTTTCATGTCGCCATCGGTATCCTTCAAAAAGAAGATATCCGGGGCCGCCGCCACAAAAATTCCGTCGTTCGCGCAGATAATCGCCGTGGGCCAGCTTAGCCCTGAGGCAAACACATGACTTTGATCGAACCGGCCATCGCCGTCAGAATCCACGAGCATCCGCACGCGACCGAGATGTTCCGTTGCCTGTTCCGAGTAGTCATTCATTTCGGCGACAAACAAACGACCGTCAGCGTCGAAGGACATGGCCACGGGATCTGTGAGCAATGGTTCTGCGGCAGTCTGCTGCATCTCAAAGCCATCGACCACCTGAAATGAGGCCATTGCCTCTGCTGGCGAACGAGGGGGAATCCGTGGCAATTCTCCAGCAAAGTCCGGTTCAAAATCGTCCGGCGTGTGCTTCAGGACTCGGTCAATCACGTTGTAAGCCTGCAGACGCATGTCCGTCGGAAAATCGTGTTCGCAGTCCGGCGTCAAGAGCATCAGCTCTTCGCGGGCGTTGAACAGCGAGTAGATCGAACCGGCCGCGGGCATCGCTTTACGGACGCCATTGACGTCAAAGTTCGCATCGCGAATCGGCGAGACGGACACGAATGTCCGTGGCGCCAGCGCTGCAATCAATTCGTAAAAATCAAACGGAACTTTGTCCGGGTTGAGTTCATAGACATCCCGCAGTCGCGGCATGTACCGGTCACTCGTCCAGCCCTTGATATCTCCGCCATAGTAGTCATGAAACGGACACCAGCCACAACTTGAAACGATCACTTTGAGTCGTTCGTCAAACGCTCCCAGGAAGATGGCATTGTGTCCTCCCAGCGAATGACCGATCACGCCGATGCGATCCGCGTCCACGAACGTCAGCGCCGAAAGAAAATCGACGCAGCGGCGATGATTGAAGATTGCTTTCATCGTGCCGGAGACATACTTGTCGTGCTCGAAATCGTATTTGTCGTATTCACCAAACGACGGATAGTCCGGCGCGATCACGACGTAGCCGCGCTGCGCAAGTTCAAGACCATATTGCCGCCCCGATTTCCCGCCTTCGCCGGCCACAATTCGTTTTCCAGCAGCACCGGTGGGATGTAACGCGACGACAGCGGCCAGCTTCGACGGGGAACCTGCATGCAACAGGTCTTTCACATCAACCACGTCAGCCAGCGATTTTGGAAGATACAAATCCAGCGGCAGGCGGTCCGATCCATCGACAGCGATCGTCATCGTCAGCCGCCGAACTTCGCCGATCCGCACATCTTCTGTCAGCTTGACATCAAACGCCGGTAGATTTTCAAACGTCGGCATTGCCCCCATCGCCGCCTCAGCGCCGGCGATGATCTGCGTTCGCCGCAAAGCCCAGTCTTCAGTGTTCCGGATCGGTTTCAATGTCCCGTCATCTGAGCGGTAAACGCTCAGGTCCGAATGGCGAATCTCGGACGATGCTTTCGTGTTTTCATCGGCGCCTGCGTCAGATGCCCGGGCTGCAGCGCCTATGGTCGTCACCAGAATCAGCAGGCGGAGCGTTGAAGGCCGGGAGAGGATTCTGCATCGGGCAATATTGAACGTGTGACCATGAAGGAGCATAGCGGGGTCTCCGAATGTTGGCATCAAACCTGGCGAGGACTGGATTTATAGCCAAACAACATCGACTCGTGAACTGTGTGAGGTTTTTCCTGAACTTCCGATGATTCCACGGCGTTCATCGCCCTGGGAG
>JAYSPO010001677.1:0-1162 GCA_043722015.1 Candidatus Kuenenia sp.
GTCCTTTCTGCCGGAAAGGACTGTGTTTGGTAGGTCCTTTCTGCCGGAAAGGACTGTGTTTGGTAGGTCCTTTCTGCCGGAAAGGACTTTCGCCGTAAGTCGAACCACGTCGGGGCGGACGTCCGCTCAACGTCGTCGTATTGCCTCTGAATCATCAGTGTTTGGTCGTTGTTGCGACAAGTCGCAAAGTCCAGCCCGGCAGGCTGGACCTACCGTAGGAAAGGACTTTCACGGTAAGGCGAACCAACAATAATCATCAAGGATGGTACGCCTTTTCGCAGCAAGAATCCAATCCATGTGAACCCGTGACGAAGTTCGTGAGCTTTTCTATACTTCGCGCATACTGGCTGCTCACTCCAATCACTCAATCCATCGTAAGCACAGGTTCCATGAAAGCCATTCGACTCGAAGAACCAAAAAACTTTCAATATGTCGATGTCGCCGATCCGGGACAGCCGGGGCCGGGACAGGTTCTGGTGCGGACGCATCGCATGGGAGTCTGCGGCACGGACCTCAGTGGCTGGCTTGGAAAGTTCCCGTTCTTTCGATATCCGCGGATTCCGGGCCATGAACTGGGAGTCGAAGTGTTGGCTGTCGGCGACGGCGTGACGAACGTCGCACCTGGCGATCGTTGCAGTGTCGAACCGTATATGAACTGCGGCAAGTGTTATGCATGCCGTCGAAGCCAGGGAAACTGCTGCTGCACTCTCAACGTCATCGGTGTGATGATTGACGGCGGACTCTGCGAACGCTTTCTGATTCGTGCGGACAAGCTTCATGCTTCGAAGGAGCTGTCTTACGAACAACTGGCTTTGGTAGAAACACTGGCGATCGGTTGTCACGCGACGGATCGCGGAGCCTCACAGCAGGGCGACCATGTCCTGATCATCGGAGCAGGACCGATCGGCCTGGCGACGCTGGAGTTCACCAGGCTCACCGGTGCGACGGTCACCGTCATGGACATGGTGCCGTCGCGCCTGGAATTCTGTCAGAAGAACTACGGAATCGAACATACGATTGAGTTCAAGGGCGATGGCAGTGAGCTGGTACAAATGCAGGCCATCACCAATGGTGATATGTATCCAGTCGTCACGGATGCGACCGGCAACAAGCATTCGATGGCGTCTGCAATGAAGTATGTGGCTCATACCGGATCGCTGGT
>JAYSPO010001678.1:0-1186 GCA_043722015.1 Candidatus Kuenenia sp.
AAACATGACTCCAGACCCATCCGGAGAGAGCAAAGATGATACACGGACGTATCGATGATGAAAAGAGGCCAGGGAAAATTGCAGGCGATCCAGCGACGCATTCAAACGAACGTCGCAGACGTTTACCCACGATTCTGATCGGGCCTGAAGAGATTCAGCAAATGCGGGAAAAACGGCGGCAACGTGACGCCCTGCGAACATGGGCCGCGCGGAGGGCTCCCGTTCGATGACAGTCGATGAATACCCGAACGTCGGCAAAAAGTACTTTGCCAACAAGTTAATTCGATTGTTGCAAAAGAGCTGCGCAGCAAACGAGATCGGCATTGAAGCGTGCTGGCTGGTCACCTGTGTGGCCCTTGTTGAGGACGCCAAGAAGTATTCAGGGGCGGTTACATTCTGGACCGGTCAGTTGCTGCCGATCACTGGATTTCAGTCTTGGGGACGACTTGACCGAGCAAGAGCGCGGGCTGTTGATGCTGGCTGGCTCTACTACCGAGCAGGCACGAACCGACAGTCTGGCGTGTATTGGTGCAAGATCCCGGACGCTCTTCTGCGGGCGTTTACCGATTTGCCGGTTGACGAAGTGAATCACCAAAATGGTGATTCATGCGAGTTCGATCACCAAAATGGAGCGCCGGACGGTGATCGAAACGTGATCGAAACGGGATCGAAACGAAGTCGAAACGGTGAACATTCCATACCTGTACCTATTCCTAATAAACACAACGGCGTGATCTCGATCGCATCTTCAGAGACCAGTGGTCACGAAGACATTGCAACAGCGCGGTGGATGTTCGATATCGTCAAGACGCTGCAGCCGATGCGTACAGTCCCGGACTTCAGCAAATGGGCGAACAGCATCCGCTTGATGCGCGAAAAGGACGGCAGGACGGTTGCACAAATTCGATATCTCTTCATGTCAGCCGACAGCCATGAGTTCTGGCAGAAGAATATCCGGTGTCCGCAATCACTGAGAAAGAACTGGGACCGTCTGGACCTGGAATTCAACAAGAGCCTCGTCGGTAAGTCATCCGGCAATGCAGCAGCCGAGCAGGCGTGGCAGAACATTCTGGGCGCACTGAAGACGCACGGGCCATATGAGCGGGAAAAGATTCGTAGTCAGATTGGCGAACGTGCGTGGCAGGTGGTGAACAAAATCGGCCTGAAGAACGTTGACACCGCTGGC
>JAYSPO010001679.1:0-2187 GCA_043722015.1 Candidatus Kuenenia sp.
TCCTCAGCCGGGCATTGAAGAATTCCCCGATCGCCACGTGGGGGCTTACTACGTTGCTGATTCTCTAAGTCGAGATGCAAATCGCTTTGCCCACGACAAGTTGGTGGAGTTACTACTCGTCAATATAGTCGGTCACGAAATGTCCACACTGTCACTCAGTTCCTTCTCGATATCGAATGCGGACGGCTTGCGTTATTGCCGCCTGTGTGGCATTGCGCGCGTTCCACTGTTTCTGCGTGATGCGTCGATTCGCTGTTAACTGATTCTGTGCAGGCTCCGATCTGTGTCCAACAGTCGTGATTGCCTGCCGCAAGAACCTTCTCAGGCAAAATTTCTTCCCTGAGACAACTGGCACGGAACTTCTGATTTCCGTGAACTGCTCCCTGCCTTGATCCGGCAGTTTCCCACGGCTTCATTTCCGCCACACCCCAGCAAACACCAAACGCATTGTGATTTGGGGGGAGATTCCCGGCACAGCTCACGAACCACAGGATAGGTGTATTCATGAAACCATTGAAGTCTCTCGGAGCCATTATCCTTGTTGCAGGATTGGCGGCAATCTTAATTGTGTCGCGAAGCCATTGGAGTGCGTGGCTCTCTCCCAGTACCAATGCACAAAAGAGTGACGACGCCCCCGCCGCGCCGATACAGGAAGCAAAAACGCTGAAAATGACGGAGCAGGCTCGAAAGAATCTGGGCTTGGTCTCGAAAGCCGCAAAACCACAGGTGTATTGGCGAACGATCGAAGTACCGGGCGAAGTTGTCGATCGTCCGGGCTTTTCTGACCGCGGTGTGACGTCTCCCGCTGTGGGTGTTGTCACCGAAGTCCACGCATTTCCCGGCGATACCGTGAAGCCTGGAGATCGCCTGTTTACGCTGCGGCTGTTTAGTGAGTATTTGCAGAACACTCAGTCGGAGCTGTTCAGGGCGACTCGCGAAATTCAGCTGATCACCGAACAGCACGCACGACTGGAGACTGTGGTGAAGTCAGGCGGAGTACCAGAAGTCCGTCTGATCGAACTCGACAATCAGTTGCGTCGACAGAAGACACTGATCCAGTCCTACCAACAGGACTTGCTGACACGCGGGCTCAATCCAGAACAGATTAAGAGTGTTGCTGATGGCACTTTTGTTTCCACAATCGATGTTGTTGCTCCGCCTGCAATCGATCATTCGAAAAAAGTCAGCGATATTCAGCCAGTCGCGTTTCAATCATCCAGTAACGATGTCGAAGGACTGGCGTTCGAAGTTCAGGAATTGAATGTCGAACTGGGACAGCAGGTTCAGGCAGGACAGTTGTTGTCTACACTGGCCAATCATCAGGCATTATTTATTGAAGGACACGCATTCAAACGCGAAGCGTCATTTCTGGCGAAGGCGGCTGAAAACAATTGGCCAATTAAGTGTACCTTCGCTGAGGACGATCAGATCGACTGGCCGGTGTTCGATCAGACGCTGGAGATTCGGCATCTCGCCAATTCCATCGATTCCACCAGCCGAACTTTCAACTTCTTTGTTCCACTCTCGAATCAGTCCCGAGCCTACGACAAAGACAATCAAACATTTATTGTGTGGCGATTTCGACCCGGCCAGCGAGTTCGCCTTCAGGTTCCCGTGGAGGAACTTAAGGACGTACTTATCCTGCCATCTTCTGCCATTGTTCGGGAAGGCCCTGAGGCTTATGTATTTCAACAGAACGGCGATCTCTTCAATCGCCTTGCCGTGCATGTTCTGCATGAAGACCGGCTGCAGATCGTGGTGGCCAATGATGGCAGCGTGAAGCCCGGCTTGTATCTCGCGCAAAGCTCTGCTGCGTCTCTAAACCGAGTCCTGAAGGCTCAGGCCGCCAGCGGCATTCGCGCTGATGTTCATGTCCATGCCGATGGCACGGTACATGCTGCGCATTGAATTTTGGATTTTTGATTTTGGATTGCGGGGAAGTGAGATGGATGAAACCGGGCTAAAGCAGCGAACCAAAGTGTTTTCGTTGAGGGTGATGAAGCTGGTGGGAGCGTTGCCAGAGACCTCGGCGGGACGGACGATTGGGAATCAGCTGGTTCGATCCGCAACGTCTGTGGGGGCGAATTATCGATCTGCATGTCGAGGGCGCTCGAAGCCGGAATTCGTTGCGAAGCTCGGCATCGTCGTCGAAGAAGCGGATGAATGCGGGTACTGGCTCGAACTGAT
>JAYSPO010001680.1:0-7753 GCA_043722015.1 Candidatus Kuenenia sp.
CGCTCATCACTCACCTCACCAGAAAAAGCCCAGAGACCGGAATTCACCGGACCCAAGACTACCGACCCTGGCAAGAATGGTTTCCCCGGACGCTTACACCCTCGGACAAATCGAAACGACGACGGTGCTCACCAACAACCGCACCCTAGCCAAAGTGTCCCCCGCAGCGTCCTTTGAATTTGACTTGCCGCAGCGTGACATCTTGCTGACGGAGGCCCTGAATGGCTCGAAAGCACTCGCCAATGAGTATGGAAACCTGCTCAAAGACGGGACGTTTCTTGCTGGCACCGCGATGTTGTCAACGCAGCCAGCGACAGGAATTCTTGGAAGCAACGCCCCGATCCAAGGCATCCCAGGACAACAGCAGAACAAAGAATTTGGGTCCGAACTACAGAAACTGATCCCCGATCCAGCCATCTATAAATTCGAGACGGGCACCGGTTTCGAAATTCAGCCGATCATACAGCCAGACGGGAATTCCATCGTCTATGGGTTTGACTATATGTACAGTACGAATGTGCGTGAGCCAGTCCGAGCAGATGAAAAGCATCTCGGTCGCATCAAGCGACACTTCGTTCACACGGACGTGCAGACCAGCAGCTATGAATTGCGTGAGATCAGCCGATACACGGTCGCTCTCAAAGCTTCCCGTACCGACCGTGGCGTTCCGTTGTTGGAGGATCTTCCAGGAGTTGGAGCAGCATTCCGACCGCTTCCAAGCGAAGAATCTTCCCTGCAGACAAACATCATCCTCGGCAGCTCGACCATCTATCCCACGGTCTTCGATCTGATGGGACTGCGCTGGTCAAGCTACGTTGACCGCATGGGTTCCACCAGTCTCAGCTCGGAAAAACAGCAACAGACTGATCGCCGTAATGAACTAAGAGATCAGTTGCTGCGCACAACGCGCAGGCAAGTCGATGCAGCGATTGGACTTCCAAACCGAACAGAACCAGACGTTCATCTCGTTCCTCAGGGCTACCGATTGCCGTAGGCACGGCTGGTCACTGTTTTTTTACAGTGAGTGCATGGTACACTGGAAGAGTAGGAACTTTCCTTGACGTGTACCAGACTGGCATTTTCTTTAGTTTCTTAGTCAGATCGATCCCATCACCAAATGTTGCATCCGCACTGACGTTCACGTTGAATTTGTTGCCTGTGTCCGGGTCAATGTCATCTCCGACAATCAGACCTTGGCCCGGCATTCCATCTTCTGGTGGAAACCAACGAAACATGCCTTTGTGCTCTGACGACATGGTGTCCTCGCTCGAAAATATATGTAGCACCAAACTGAAAACACAGACCTGAACAATTTTTCCTTACGAGCGAAGAGTTGTCAAGCTGCAGGGCACATCAGACAGGCGCCAGTAGCATTGAGTTTGATCCGATGGCTGCTGACCTATTCGCCTGCCTCCGGTGTTAATCGTGCACCACTCCCTTCGGGAATTGTCGTTGAAGTTTCCACCGGAAGTGCTTCTGGATGTGGGGCTGGAGGTGTCGCCGGATCGGTTGGAATTTCCGGGCGTGATTCACCAGACTCTGCCGGGGGCGTCCCCTCGACCTTGGGAAATGGAGACTCGCCTGGCGTCTGCCCTTCAGACTTTATTTGTGGAAGAGCTTTGGTGCCTGGAGCCGCTACAGATCTTGCGGGTTGCTGTTTAACGTCTGGACAATCGTAGTCCGACAGGAAATGAATCAGCACGCGTTCCCCGGGCCTCAGATCCACAAAGTACATGCCCGCTTCATTCTGCAGAACTGTCGAGTTAACCATGGGGGTCAGTGTCCGTGGCTCCGATATGCCCTGGCAGAAAGACTGAACAGCGATGTAGTATCGTCGTCGCTGATTCTTAGACAACCTCGTGCGGATGATGCTGAAGTCACCCTGCGCCGAATACTCCACGAAATTCACTGAAATCTTCGAACAGGAGTTGGCTGGAAATTTCACCCAAATTTCCGCCGTGCGGTCCGAGAGAGGCACGGTCTGACGAGCATGGACGAAAACCGGTGGAAGGTGAGCGACTGCATCAGTCGTGCCCAACGTGAAATCGAGCGGCCGATCCAGCATTGGATGCGATTCCAATTCCGAACCAAAGTCCCCCATAGGCTCGATCGGAAAAGGGTATTCGTCGGTGATAGAGCCCTCGTCAGTAATTTCAGGTTGGAATTCCCGAGAATTCAATTGGTTCGATTGGGCTGGCGATACTGATTCTGGAGGAATATTGAGATTGAGCCCCGGTGCTGTCGTACCATCGCTCGAGACTTCGTGTCGCGAAGCAGGCACATTGTACTCCTGACCCGTCGCCGGAAGGGTCAGCCCAAAAGAGCAAAGCAATGATGCAAACGAAACAAGACGGAAAGAATTCATCCGCTACCTCCAGGCGACCCGTACTTCTCATCCCACGAACCGGCACATATTGCCGGACTTGTTTTGCTTCGACCTCTCGACGGGACGTTCTCGAATAAATTCAGCGGATGCACGCTGATTTCCGATTCATCGCGCCATGGCAGACCATGCAATTGCAACAGACGAATGATCTTGGCTTTGAGCGGGCTTCGCCCGAAACCCAGACGAATCGCAGTCGCGGAGTCCTGCCACGAAAGCTTATCGCATTGTGGCCAAATCTGAAGTTTTTGTGTTTCGGCCCAAAGGGCCAGCAGTTCACATAGCCTGGCCAAGCGGGCCAGGAAAAACGTCCCAAAACGACCTCTCAGGCCCAACGGGCCGACAGTTCGCTCCAGTGCCCGCAGAGCGGCCAGCCCGTTGGGCCTGAAGTTTTTTTTCTGTTCATGGACCTGGCCCTCCGGGCCAGGCTATTGGAACGGATGGCCCGTTGGGCCGGAAACTCCGTTGAGTGGCCGTCTGAATTCTTCTCAGAAAAACAACACTCCCAACGTTTGCTGAACAGAGCGTTGGCGGTATGCGGCCAAGCAGATAACCTCAATTTGCCAGAAGAATCAGGGACCAACGGTATTGACGAGTCCGAAAATGAGCTCCAATTCATAGTTCGTGGTCACTGGGCCGGTTGTCTTGGTCAGCTGCGGCAGATTATACTCTGCGCGGTCGGAAAAGAGTCCGGTGAGCGGAGCGGCGTGAGCCCTCCGGTACCTAGTTCTTTTACCGGCAAGCTGACGCATGCCGCTCGCCAATTGTCTCACTCATGACCGCCCGGAGTATGACATATCTGCAGGTTCTCTCCGAATTCTTAGAGGGTAAGGCAGAGGCTGGATTAGCCCTTCAGCCTCCGCCTTACCCTCTAAGAATTCAGAATGGGATCTGAATTCTTGCGAATCCAGCTACCAGGTACGATTTTGTAAGCGGTTCTAATTCACCACATTTACCAGCGGCTCGCCATTCAATGCCATGAGCGCGAGGCGAGCTGCGGTCTCGCGAAGTTTTCTGACGGCCGGAACGCTGGTGGAAGCAATGTGAGACGCGAGAATCACATTGTCCAGTTTCAGAATCGGGTGATCTGTCGGGATTGGTTCCGGATTGAACACATCCAGCGCCGCCGCCGCAACATGCCCCGACTGCAGTGCCGCCATCAGCGCGTTCGGATCGATCAGGTCGCCGCGCGCCAGATTAATGATGCTCACACCCGGACGGGTTTTCGCCAATGACTCCGAATTCAACATCCCACGCGTCTCCGGCGTGGAGGGACAATGCAGCGTGATCACATCCGCCAGTGCCAGCAGTTCACGCATCGTGACCGGCGTCCCGCCGGCGGCTTCGATGTCAGAGGCTTTTGCAATCGGGTCGTAAACCAGAATGCTGCATCGAAACGGTCGTAGACGCGCTACGACTTCACGCCCGATGCGGCCAAACCCGACCACACCGACGGCCAGATCCCGCAGGGCCTTCATGTGGTCAAGCGACGTGGCAAGACCCCATTTACCGCCCTTCAGTGTGTTACTGTTGGTGACGACCTGACGCGTTGTTGCAAGGATAAACGCCAGCGTGTGATCGGCCACTTCGTCAATACAGTAGTCCGGCACATTGCAGACCGGAATCCCCTTTGCGCGGGCCGCCGCCAGATCAACATTGTCCACACCAATTCCATACCGCACGATCACGCGTGCCTTCTGCATCGACGCAATCACGTCCGCATTGACCGGCGCGAACTGAGTGATCACGGCATCTGCGTCCGCCACCAGCGCCGGTAACTCCGCCGCAGACTTTCGCGCCTTCCATGCCGCAACGGCATGCCCCGAAGCCTGCAGAATGGATTCTTCAACGGACAGATCCGGGAACGAATAATCGGTAACAGCAACCTTCATCTTTGTGTGGCTCCGCACGCGCGCAAACAGAATCATGCACGCGGCCAGCCATGTTCTGTGTCAAACCGCGCGTGTCCGATAGCAGACATTGTGTGCTAATGTGACCAGCAAAGCGGATATTCTGCAACCGAATGCCCGGATGTTCTGAAAAACAGCCAGACCAGGGGAACTCAATACGGGGGGCAGCGATTCATCGAGATCAGCACGCCGGGATGCACATCATGCAGTCGTTACGGGGGCCTGGGCAATGGCTTCCCAATCGCCCTTCGGGATGCGGTTTTCTTCGTCCATCAGCAGAAGTTGAATTTCGACGATTTTATCAGCGCAGTCAAAGAATGCGTCGATCACGGCCGGATCAAACTGCGTGCCTCGCCCTTCGCGGAGAATGTCGAAACACTTCTGGCGCGGAAACGGATCTTTGTAGGGACGTTTGCTGGAGAGTGCGTCGAACACGTCAGCGACGGCAACGATGCGACCTTCCAGGGGAATGTCTTCGCTGAGCAGGCCCAATGGATAACCCAGACCGTCCCAGCGTTCGTGATGCGTCTGCGCAATCCGCGCGGCCAGCATCAGCAGTGACGACGACCGGACATGCAACATGCTTTCGCCGATCCTGGTGTGGGTTTTCAGGATGTTCCAGTCCTTTTCGGAAATCGGTTCGATGATCTGTCGTCCCAGCGCGCAATGTTTTTTCATCAGATCGTATTCGTCCACTCCGAGTTTCCCCGGTTTGAACAGGATCGCATCCGGAATTCCAATCTTACCGACGTCGTGAAGTTGTGCGGCCTGTTCCAGCATTTCCAGGCGATTTTCCGGATACCCCATTTGCCTGGCAATAATCGCCGTGTAACGACCAACGCGAATCACATGGTTGCCCGTGTCGTTGTCGCGATGTTCTGCGGCACGTGCCAGACACAGGATGAGTTGCTGACGTGTGGCTTCCAATTGGCGCGTGCGGCGTTCAATCTGCTGTTCCAGGCGAGCCGCTTCGCTCGACGCCATATCGTAGTGCTTCTTGATCACAATTGCATTGCGCACGCGCGGAAGAAGTTCATTCGGTTCGATCGGCTTCTGCAGAAAGTCGCTCGCTCCCAGGTCCAGTGCCTGTTTTCGTGTCGCCGGATCGGCCGCCGCCGTGAGGATCAACACAGGTATGTGCTGCAGCACGGGATCCAGTCCGATCACACGCAGAATATCCAGTCCGCTGATTTCGGGCATCCGAATATCGAGCAACAGCACGTCTGGCCTTTCGTGGCGAATCAAGTGCAGCGCTTCACGGGAGTCACTTGTGGTGACAAAGTTCTCGTAGCCCGCCATCTTGAGATGCTGACGAAACGTCATGACGTTGAGCGGCTCATCATCAACGATCATAATCTTTGCCGTCTTGTCACTGCTGCGGAGATTAGTGATTCGCGGACCTGAATTTTTCGCATCAGACGGTCTGACTGCCTCAGCTGCCAAGGGAGGATTCAACAGAATCGATTCCTGAATCGGAAAGATGTCGTCGAGAATTGATTTCCGCGCCGGGGCTTTGTCCCGATCGAGATTCGGAACATTTTCAGCGTCTGATGCTTCAGCGGGATTGGCCGGGTCGCACACGGAGTCATCCCCGCGCTCTGGTCTCCGGGCAAAGTTGATGTGCATCTGCACCGGTTCGGCAACAGCAACCAACGGATTGGTCGCCAGTGAGGAGACACTGCTGCCAGCAGGGCGCGCAGTCCCGGCAGTTCGCAGGGATTCAAATGAGGCGATTGTTGATCGAATTTCGTCAAGGACTGAACTTGCGGGGGTGCTGATACATGATGACATAATTGAGTTCCCGGGATCCTGGACTTAATTGCCCGTGGCATCAGAGCACACGGAATCACTGCAAAAACCTGCCGACAATGCTGCAACATCTACTGCTTTGCTGAACACTAGGCCAATAATCTTCCTCGCCTGAAAATTCAGGTGGGGGTTTGTATGTGTTAAGGATGCAACAAAATCCCGTGGTCTGCGAAATTGATCCTATCTGCAAAATCGCTGCGACCGGTTGCAACAGTGACAATGATTGCCAGGTGGTTGAGTTGTCGCATGTTCCTGCCATCATTATGCTGCCCATTCTCAATGCTCATTACTTATCGTGGATATCGACCAGAGGGCGAACAACATGTCTGACACTACCAACGGGAAACTAAATCGCAAGCTGCGCATGGCGCTTGTCGGCGGAGGCCAGGGAGCGTTTATCGGTCGCGTCCATGCGACGGCCGCTGTCCTGGACAATCGCGCCGCTCTGGTGGCAGGCGCCCTGTCATCAGATGCCGCTCGGGCGAAGGCCAGTGCGCCGTCCTATGACATCCCGGAATCGCGGGCCTACGGTTCCGTGACTGAATTGATTCAGAAGGAATCGGCGTTGCCGGCGGATCAACGGATCGATTTCGTCAGCGTGGCGACCCCGAACCACACGCACTTTGAAATCGCCAAAGCCGTGGCGGAAGCCGGGTTCAACGTGATCTGCGACAAGCCCATGACGTTTGATTTTGCTCAGGCGGAAGACCTTGTCAAAACTGTTGAAGCAAGCGGCGTCGTGTTTGCCGTCAGCCACAACTACACTGGCTATCCACTGGTGCGGCAGGCACGCGAAATGATCCTGAACGGTGAACTTGGGGAAATCAACGCCATCCGTTCCAACTACATTCAGGGCTGGCTGCGCAGTCGACTGGAGTCCGAAGACCAGAAACAGGCAGCGTGGCGTACCGATCCCACGAAGTCCGGAGCGGCTGGTTGCTTTGGCGATATCGGAACGCACGCTTACAATCTGGGACGCTACATGACCGGTCTGATTCCAGCGGACATCTCCTGCAACCTCAAGATCTTTGCCGAAGGACGACGGCTGGACGACTACGGCCATGCAGTCGTGCGATTCAAAAACGGCGCACTCGGGACGGTCACTGCCAGTCAGATCTCACACGGTCGCGAGAACGATCTGTTCATTGAAGTCGATGGTACCAAAGGCGCGCTATCGTGGCGTCAGGAAGAACCGAACCTGATGATCGTGCGCCGCAACGGCACGCCGCATCAGATGTACACGCGCGATCCAAATGCATCGTATATGAACGGCATGGGCAAAGCCGCTTGCCGATTGCCGGCTGGCCATCCGGAAGCCTTTCTTGAGGCCTTTGCCAACGTGTATCGGTTCGCCTACGACGCCATGGTTGATCGCGCCACCGGGACAGCCTTTGAAAAGCAGAATACGATTTATCCCAACGTGTACGATGGTGCCGAAGGCATGTATTTCATCCAGCAGTGCGTTGCGAGCAGCCAGCAAAACGGTGCATGGGTGCCCATGAAATACGCCGGGGCTCGCCGCTAATCGCATCGACTTCGCGTGGGCTGCGTTGACGTGCAGCTGGATTCGTCAGCATTCGGAGCCAGGCTCTGATTCAACCCGAAATCTCACGACTTCGGCTACAGGAAAACGCCGCATTCACACCTGCGA
>JAYSPO010001681.1:0-4664 GCA_043722015.1 Candidatus Kuenenia sp.
GGAATCATACGAGGCGTTGCCAAATCCGGTCATGCTGAGCAGCACGCTTAAACTACCTTACAGAAATGACGATCCATGTTGCCGGTTGGAGCACCGAGCAGCCTGAAAGCTGTTTTCCGGGCGACAGCACTTGCACTAAGGATTTGGTTCGGTTGTGGGAGTTTCGACGCCCGGCGTTGCGGGATCGGCAGGAACGTCCTTTACAGGCGGCGATTCTGAAGGCGCTTCTGTCTTTTCAGCTTTACTCGCGTCAGACTTTTCAGCTTCGCCCGGTTCGGTCTTCTTAACTTCGCTGTCGTCTGTCTTTTCAGCATCCGGAGTCGTTGCATCTGATTTCTTCGCGTCCGCGTCCTCGTCCTCTGGCGTCTTCGCATCCGATGAAGCCGCGTCATCAGCTTTTGACTTCACGTCAGCCTTGATGTCGGTCGCAGCATCTGACTTCGAACCGCTGTCGTCTTTCTTGCCGGCGTCGTCCGTCGTGCCGGCGTCGTCTTTCTTGTCAGCGTCGTCCGTCTTACCAGCATCTGCTCCCGCAGAGAAGCCGCCCGTGTCTTCACCTTTTTTGGTGGCCTCCGCAGCCCGGCGCATCAGCATCCCGAGGCCGCCGGCGAGCAAGACCCACACGACGGCAAGCACGATGGTGATCCGAGTGAACATGTCACCCGCGCGTGTGCCAAATGCACTCTGGCCACCCATGCCGCCAAACGCGCCAGCAAGTCCGCCGCCACGTCCGCGCTGAAT
Organism: Candidatus Kuenenia sp.; assembly: GCA_043722015.1. Lineage (GTDB taxonomy): Bacteria > Planctomycetota > Planctomycetia > Planctomycetales > Planctomycetaceae > SXXK01. Next base: position 742 of record JAYSPO010001681.1, read on the forward strand.
GAGGACCAGCAGGATCATGAACAGGCTGATCGCCAACATGACAAAACTCAAAGTTCCAATCAAGAACGCCATCTGCCAATCCGTTTCACAGCAAAAATATTTCAAACACACGAAATTCAGACATTGGATCGCATTTCCGGACGCCCTCAGATCACCCAAGGGTTCGGTCGGATATCATGTCCCAGCCGACAACTTGCGAGCCGCTTCTATGATCGGCACAAATGTACTGGCTTTCAGGCTGGCACCGCCAACCAAAGCTCCGTCCACATTCGCCTGACCCAGGAGCGTTTCCGCGTTGTCAGCCTTCACGCTGCCACCGTACAAAATCCGAACTCTTTCGGAAAACGCGGGAGTATAGCGACTTGCAAGCCAGTTGCGAAGATATTCATGGGCAGATTCCGCCTGTTCCGGCGTTGCCGTGACTCCAGTGCCAATTGCCCAGACTGGTTCATAAGCAATCACGAGATTTGCCGCATCCGCCTCTGAGACGCCCGTCAAACCGCCCTGCATCTGTCGATCCAGAACTTCCTCCGTCTGTCCCGCCTGGCGTTCATTCAGTAATTCACCAACGCATAATACGACCTGCAAACCACCTGAAATTGCTGTCCGGGCCTTGCGATTGATGACTTCATCCGTCTCGCTCAGCACATGCCGGCGTTCGCTGTGTCCCAGAATCACGTAGCGGCAACCACAGTCCTTGAGCATCTCAACGGCCACTTCGCCGGTGAACGCGCCAGGTGCTTCGAAGTAGCAGTCCTGAGCCCCTAACTGGACGGCGCTGCCGCACAGTTTCTCAGCAACAGGAATCAGGTACGGATAGGGCGGGCACACCAAAACTTCGACGCCCGATTCTTTTTTTGCAGCGACCGCTGCCAGTTCGCCTGCCAACGCGACCCCGGACTGTCGGGTGGTATTCATCTTCCAGTTACCAGCGATCAGAAAACGACGCATGATGTAAAACGGCTTTCATGGAATGGACTAATTTCGGGATGAGTTACGATTCAGAATCAATGAGAGATCTTACAACTTCAACGACCCTGAGAGTCTGTCCTGATACCCCAAAAACCTGAGCCGCAAGGCGCCAGCCGTGGGTAAGTTGCCCGCAAAAACCGGCGGCTAGCGCCTTGCCGCTCACAAGAACAGTAAGCATCACTTCAGTGCTTCACTGCGAGGATAAGATCCCAGTACTTCCAGACGGTCGGGCGGCAGACTCTCCAGCTCTTTAAGCGTCTTCTTGATCCTGGGTTCTGAGACATGTCCTTCAAAATCAAGGAAGAAAAGATACCCGATTGCAGGTTGGCGCAAAGGGAACGATTCAATCCAGGTCAGATTGATCTTGTTGCGACGAAATGCTTCCAGGGCATCTGATAATGAACCAGGCTTGTGAGGAATCTGCAACAAAATGGCCGTGCGATCACAACCGGTCGGCGCCGCCACACTGTCACCGATCACCGCGAATCGCGTGATGTTGTTCTGATTGTCTTCGATACATTCGGCCACGATCCGAACATCATACTGGATCGCCGCCTGATGGCTGGCGACGGCCGCAACATTCGGTTTATCTCGCGCCAATTGAGCCGCCGTGGACGTGCTGGTGACTTCGATCTGCCGCGCTTGAGGCATGTGCTTGGCAAGCCAATCCCGACACTGTGACAATGCCTGTGGCTTACTGTAAATCTCAGTAATCTCACTGCGATCGCAACGCGCCAACAAGTAATGATGCACATGCAGTTGCACCTCGCCACAAATCCTGAGCGGCAGGCGCGTGAACATATCCAGCGTATCAACGATCCGCCCGTCCGTACTGTTTTCGATGGGCACCAGACCGAAGTCCACATGCCCGCGATTCACTTCTTCAAACACAGTCGCAATCGTGCTGACCGGTACCAGATCTGCCCCTTCACCAAACCTTGTGATCGCTGCCTGATGTGTGAAGCTGTAGGCCGGCCCCAGATACGCGACTCGAATGCTCTTGATCCGCTGGCGTCCTGCACTCATCAATGGACGAAAAATTGTCTTGATCTCAGCAGAGGTCAGTGGCCCCTCATTGCAGCGTTCAATCATCCCCCAGACCTGCTGCTGATCAAGATCACTGAAGATAATTTTGGAAGGAGTTTCGACACCTCTCATCTTCTGCAGATAAAGCGACGCGCGCTTGTTCACCAAAGCCACCAACTGCTCATCAACATTCCCGAGCTCAATTTCCGGCGGAACTGGAACAGGTGCTACACGCTCTGCCACTGCTTCATGCTTCACTCTCGGAACTTTTTCCGTTTCAGCGGCAACCGGCCTGGCCGTCTTCTTGATGACTGTCTTTTTCACTGCCGCCTTCGTTGCTGAAGGTAAAGGGCGGGGCGCGGGACGTGCCTTTGCTGCAGGTTTTGTAGGAGCCTTCTTCGCCAGCTTCTTGACTGGCGACTTCGCAATCGGTTTCTTTGCCATCAGCGTACTCAGCCCTCGCGGTTCCTGTATGCCAACGAGGCCTCAGATATGCTGACCGGTTTCCGTCCGTGACCTCGCGCGAACTCTCCCGCGAAACCATACCCGCCCAACGACACTCTTCGACGCAATGCCGCTGAGTGAGGATCCGACACCTCGCTAAAATTCAGTCCGGGCTTGTACAAACGCACAATTTCCCTGTCAAGCAGCCCACCGATTGTCTCGAAAATCTGACGGGTCTCACTACACCTCGTCAGCCTGAACTACCTGATCCGCATGAACAAAGAACGCAAAGCTTCACCGGATCGACAGATTCTTAGGGCCCAATGTTCCAGACAACGCCAGAATGGCACAACCCCTGCAAAGTTCAGAAAGTGGCCAATTTGGCACCTAGCCGAAAGTTGGTCCGGAACAATGAGTCTGCCACTCTGGCATAGCTCAAGGCATTCGTGCGCGTTGCTGAGCATGAAACCTCGGCGAAACTCAAGCGTTTTGTTGAATTTTAGGGATCGGCATAGAACCTGCTAACAGGCCATCGTGCCGTTCACTTCCTGACACTCGGGTCTTTGCTGGTTCGGCACTCGACCTGCTTTGTTGCGTCCCCTGTCGTTGCTGGCTCCTTCCCCGGACGAATCGTCGTGGGCCGGTTTACTTGGAAACAACAGATCGTCCCGTTCCGGAGCGACGAATCTGCGACCGAAAGAATTGGAAAGAAGGTAAATTGTCATGGCTGTATCTGGCGAAAAAATCATCGGTATCGATTTGGGTACGACAAATTCTGTGGTTTCGATCATGGAAGGCGGCGAGCCTCGCGTGATCGCTAATCAGGAAGGCAGCCGAACGACTCCCAGCGTGATTGCTTTCACCACAAAAGGCGAAACGCTGGTCGGTGAACCAGCCAAACGCCAGGCAGTGACAAATCCGCAAAACACGATCTATTCGATTAAACGTTTCATGGGTCGCCGCCATCGCGAAGTGGAGTCCGAAGAGAAGCTCGTATCCTACAAGGTGGTGGGAGGCGTGACGGATTATGTGAAGGTTGACGTGCATGGACGAGAATACACGCCCCCGGAGATCTCTGCGTTGGTCCTTCGCAAGCTCAAAGAAGCCGCGGAAAACTATCTCGGCCACAAGGTCAATAAAGCCGTCATCACGGTACCGGCCTATTTCAATGACGCTCAGCGCCAAGCCACGAAAGACGCTGGACAGATCGCTGGCCTGGATGTGGCTCGTATCATCAACGAACCGACTGCAGCAGCCCTTGCCTATGGACTGGATAAGAAGAAGGAAGAAAAGATCTGCGTCTTTGACCTTGGTGGTGGTACGTTTGACGTGTCGATCCTCGAAGTTGGCGACGAACTTGTAGAAGTGCTGAGCACGAATGGCGACACGCATCTGGGTGGCGACGACTTTGACGAAGTGCTGATCGACTACATTGCCAAAGAATTCCAGAGAGAACAGGGCATCGACCTGCGCAAGGACCC
>JAYSPO010001682.1:0-4121 GCA_043722015.1 Candidatus Kuenenia sp.
GTCCGGATGCCCCTGCCCAACCACGAACCAGTGACGGAATCTGTCAGGCATTTCCAGCGTTGTGAGATTCTTGCGGCCCTGAGCGCTCCCCGACGTGTAGCCGTCAGCCCCAACGTTGTACAAACTGTGATCTGAGGCAATCGTTCCCGTGATTCGCAACCGTAAATTCCCTGACGGGAATGCGTCAACGATTTCGCGCGGTGGCTCGTTACCAGTAAATATGATTCCAATCTGGTCCGCGAGTACAGACCAGCCGCCAATTTTTGTTGTGATCTCAACCCACGTCACCCCGGCATCAATGCTGTACTGCAACAGAAGATCACGTCGCACGCGCTCTGTTGCCGTTCCCTGATATGTCAGCGGTGGTTCGATCAGCCGGCGACGATGGATCGTCTGCATTCCAAATCGCTCAGTGTCAGCCGTGCCGTCGTTACCTTTGCAGATTCCGAAGATATCATCGAAGTCTGGCGGGGCATCGATTGTGTACAATTCCGGTGACGTTCGCATGTTGTAGAGATCGCCACCTTCACCAGCGATCCAAAGCCGATGGACATGCTTATTCGCTGCGTAGTCCGATCCGCCTTCAATGGCCAACTGACCAGCCGACAGAATGTCCTTCACTGCCTTCCAGCCCGGATACAGTCGCAGCGTCACTTCCGCCCGCAGCTTGTCACACAGCACTCTTACCGCCGTGATGGAATCACCAATGCGTCTGCGGATATCGTAGGCGTTCACGTCGGACAGCGTCGTGTTCAGCGTCTGACCTGGTGCCTGGAACTTCAGTTCGTGTGTTGAGGTTCGAGAACCATCGCCACGGACCTGATACCCCTTGCGGAAGATAACAATGCGTGGCTTGTTGAACTTGAACTGAGTTTCATAATTGATCTCAACCCCCTGGTCATGATCCGTGTACCAGTTGAAGCCAAGCGGGTGCAGAAGTTCGTCCAGATACGACGGCAGATATCGGCCCGTCTTCATCCGCAGGTCTTTGATGACCGGCATGTTGGTCCAGATTGCCGCCAGAGGATCAATCACAGGGTTTCTGATCAGCTTTTCATCGCCGTTGCATGAGAGGCAAATCGTTTTGATGGCCTCAATCAGATTCCACTCAGTCCCGGAATGCTGGTGGTAGGCCGTCGCATAAGTTGTCTTTGCGATTTCAGGGTCAATCCAGACTTTCGCGCTGCCGTCTACAAAGTCAGACATGTTGCCCAGCACAACGCCATCGACCATCGGGTTGAAAACAGCATCCGTGCCAACGACCGTCAGAATTACTGCACCTCGATTGTTCTTGAACCGCATCCCGTCGAACGTTTTCCCAAACAGGTACGGTCGCAGTTCCACACGACCGGTCAGAATCTCGTCCTGATCAACTGCCTCGGCTTCCTCCGTGTAGTCGCCCAGCAATACTCTGCGATTCGGCGCTACAGCATCGAACCATGCGCCATCTTCAATGAGACTTGCAGGATTGCTGGGAAAGATCACATCCAGCATTTTGGTGAACTTCGCTGGCTGCGATGTCCTGTTGATCAGGGCAGTCTCAACCATCCAGACCAGATCAGCGTAATCCATCTGCTGACCACCGGCGCTGACTGACACCTTCACCGGCTTCAGGTTAGTGGCAATCTCAGACTTCAGCGTTGGTGGCGCGCTGGCCGTAATCCCAGATCCGTCAACGGCAGTGCCCGTGCTGACCCGACAGGCCCAACTCGGGTACTTGAATGCGAACTCAGCCGCGTCCATATTCATCAAGTCAGCCACGACGCAACTCCGATCTTATGATTCTTCTGACACCGGTTCTTCAGCCGATGGTTCTTCCACCGACTCGCTCAGCACTTCAGCCACTGGCGCAACTGTCGCTTTCGCTCGAAGACGCTCCCGGTTCCACGCAACGCTGAACTCCCCCTGTCCAACATAGCCAGGGCAGTGCGTGGCAAACGCCTCATCCACCGTCATTCCTTCAGCGACATATTCACCGATCGTTACGCCGGTTTCTTTGTCCGTTTCCAGACAGACGTCCCCGCGTTGGATCATCATGAACCACCGCCGAAAGTCGCACGGTTTGACCTGCCCGCCGTACAGCCGCTGGTATGCCTGGTCCCCGTCTTCACCTGGCTTCACCATCTCGATCATTTCACTCAACGTGTTTGTTGCCATTTCAATCTCCCGAATTGTGTCCAACCATGTAGACCGCTACCATCGTAAAAGGCTGGTGCGCTGGGCTCCCAACCAAGGAATAAGCACTTGGGATAGTTAATCCCGTCAATGTTCAACGTGCCCTTCAGCGCATCATCCGTTGCCGCAACCATCAGCGCTGTTGCTGTTTCCAGCATGTCGTACAATTCAAAGTTGGTCAACGTGGCTTCCACCGTGCATTCACGAAGCTGGTTTGCCCCGACCAGTGTTAACGCACCTTTCACCCCGAACCACGTCTTTTGAGATAACGGACGCGCCCAGTTGCCCCACAAGGGAGACCCGTGCAAGGCAACCGGAACTGTGAATGTATTGTGATAGATCATCGTGAGACCTCAGTGACTATATTCCGGACGCTGGCGCAGGCGCTCGCTGAACAGGTGCTGGTGGAATTGGTACTGGCCCCGCTGCTGCTGGCGCTGGTCTGCCAGCTTGCTGGTTCGCAATGATCTGTTCAAGCAACTTGTTCCCGCGTTCGTTCGTCTCAGACAGCAACAGCATCCGCTGCTGTAACAACTCAAGGTTCTTCACCTGCTGTTCAAGGTACGCTTTGTCCTCAGGGTCAGTTGCGTTTACCGCCCTCGACTTCACCGTGTCAAGCAAGACCTGTGCCCTGTCACTTCCCGTCATGAATTGCTCTGAGCGTGCCCCGAATCGCTCCACACCCGATGCGATGCTTCCGCCAAGGAAAGATCGTGTTCGTTCCTGGATGTTGTCATAGACCGTTTCCAGTTCCGCTTCGAGTTTGGCCCTGCCATCGGCTCTCAGGTTTGCCGTCTCTTCAGACGCCTTACGTTGCCCTTCAGCGATTGCGAACGCACCCGTGACAGATGCTGAATCCTGCAGTTTCGCCAGCGCCTTGGCTGCGCCTGCGTCCGGAAGGATGCCCTGGCGAATCGTGTCGAACGATGCCGCATCTTCTGCCGTCGGCTTAACACGTCGTGTGATCGCATTCTTACCCGTGTCCGCCAGACCTTCGATGAACTGTGACTGGAGATTGGCGTTCGACTCAACCAGCCGCATTCGGCCCTCGAACGATGCCGCCATGAACTCTTTACGCTCAGCCTCTGTGGTCTTGACTTCCCCGCCGGCTTTCCGTTTTACCGATGCTTCCGGTACGAACTTCTGCAACTGATTGAAAAACGATTGCTGACTTGTGGCAGCAACGTCTGCTGACTTCGGTTCCAGGACGGAAAAGATCGATGCTTCTTCCCTGGCTTTCTCTGCGGATAGTTTCAGGATGGCCACTGCCCCCGCAGTATTGGCTGAGAACGCTTTGGCAAAGCTCACAGCATCCGTCACCTGTGACACCGCCTGACTCTGTACAAGCCCTCCTACGGTTTCAGCAGCGTTCCGGTTACCTGTCGCCCTGGATTCAACCAGAGCACCCTGTGCGATCGCTGTAGCCTGTGCCAGATCCTGAGGGAATGCCTTTGCCGCTTCCCGCAAAAAGTTTCCTGCTTCCACAATGTCGTTCGCACCCGATGATCGCAGCGCTCCCAGTGACTCAACGATGCCGCCTGCATTCAACCCCAGTTCGTCCGCCAGGTTCAGCGCCAACGGTCTGACAGCCGAACGTTCATCTTCCCCCAGGTTTGAAATCGAACGTGCGGATATCGCTTTGCCGAACTCGACTTCGCTCAGTCGCTTGTTCTCGTTCACTCGCCTGATGGCCTCCAGGTCGCTCTTCAGACTGGCTGCGATGGCACCGACGCTGACCAGCGTTGTGACGGTCCCAGACAGTGACGAAGTGAAGTTATCGACGATGCCCCCGATGCCGCTTTGAGCCTGTACGCCGTCCGCCGTGGCGTTCTTTGCTTTCTCCAGTGAACTCCGCAGCTCGTCCACTTTCTTTTTCTGTGCTGCGAACTCTGCGGTCCCTGTCTTCATATCGCGTAACTGAACAACGTTGTTTTTAAGCTCCGTTG
>JAYSPO010001683.1:0-2235 GCA_043722015.1 Candidatus Kuenenia sp.
TGCGCGACAGAAATCCCCGTCACGGGTTCGATGCCACGTTGCATCCGTGTGCTGCTGCACATCAATTCTGATCGTAAGCCCAAAGAGATCGAACACGTCTATCTCCGCGAAGCCCAGAAGTTGCGCCCGGATCTGAAGAGCGCGCAGTAGCAGCACTCACTTTTCAAAACATGCTGCAGATGAGTCAGGTTTTGGGTGCGATAGCGGAACGATCGAATGTAGGATGGACATTCATGTCCGTCGCATGGCCATGAAACGCGGTCGAAGCTAAGGTTATTGTAACGTGACAGCCGCTCGGTCATGCGACCGTGTTTGGTGAATATCTCGGACATGAATGTCCAGGCTACAGGAATCGCAGCCATGGACCGAGCTGCAATAACCCAGCTCTATTTCCCGTCAACTCCGGATTTGGCCATAATGCGTTAAACTTTCACGACAGGACGCCGCAACTGCGACTCGATCCGATGTCGGATCGCGCAACTGCGATTTACAGTCCATTGGTCTGAGGCGAGCGGCGAAGCCGCGATGCCTCGCCAGAATTCATAACGGTCAGGCCAGCATCGCCTCCATCACCAGTTTCAGATGTGTCGGCAGCCAGCGGATGGTCGTCGCCACGCCATGGCCGAGCAGACTCAATTCAATTGGCTGGCCGATCGTGGACACGTCGCCACAGAGTTTGTAATCGACCAGCAGATTCATGCCATCGCTATGACACCTTGTGCCCGTTTTCCAGCGAACGCAGGCATCGCGAATTCGCTTTGGTGAAATGAACCGCGTGTCCAGACCGTACTGAAGCTCCGGCAGATTGGCTTCCAGAATGGCGGTCAGATTCTGGTTCATGATCCGCGTCGGCATGGACGACACGTCGGTCCCGGCGATCGCAAACGCCTGCACCCAGTCGCCCCATCTGGCATTCGTCACATCTGGTATCTGCTGTGGCGGAAAGAGCGGTTTCGTCATCAACGGAATCGTTTCATCATACGGACGATGAAACGTCACATGCACCAGTTTTGCACAGCCGTCGGTGTCCCACCCATATCGCACGGGGGTGGCAAAACCTGCAATGAAGATTCGACTGGCCAGCGGATGTGGTGACACCGCCGATTCCAGATTTTTCCTGACTTGATCCCAATGAGTCACACCATCCTGAGCCGCCGCATCGAAAAACTGCGCCACGCTGTGCTTGTGATTTGCCAGCAGATTAGTCAATAACGCGAAGGCATTTCCCGCATGAGAATGTCCCCACAGCAGGACATTCTGATCCGCCAACAGCGGACGTGCGAGCAACTGATGCAGCAGTCGCACGGCCAGGTCGGCCCGCGCGAGATGATTGTTCTGTCCGGACCACGTCGGGCTCAGCAGTTCCACCTGCGGATCATCGCCTACCAGTTCCTGAAATCGCTTGCGAAAGAGTTCATGATAGTTGCCAACATCGCCCGTGACAGCGGCCGTGAAGGGGCGCGTCTTCTCCTTGGAAGCTTCGGCCAACCGATTCAGCTGCCCAGCCAGCAAGGGCACAGATTCCGCGACAGACTTCAGGGCGTCGGCAATTCCCAGGGGATCGTCGCCCATAAACGTCCCGTGAACCAGGACCACGCGCCCGATCCTGAGTGCCGTGTGGAGCTTCGAAAAATCCGTCCCGGCAGCTTCATCCACATTCAGTGTTCGCAGAACGGGAGTCGTAACCGGTTCGGTGGGATACTGTTGATGCTGAAAATGATTTTCAACCGGCATCACAAGGTCCTCGTTGAACTCAAAGTACGGCAGCGCACAGACGAATCGTAACCCATAGCCGCAGGAAGTATAAGTGAACGGTGACTTAGCCACATGGCCAGCCAGTTTGTGAATTTGTAGGGTGTGACAAGCGCCAGCGCCGGCACACCATGTCTGCAATACTGTGTGCCTGCGCGTTGCTTGTCACACCCTACAGTTTGAGCACGGTCAATAAATTGATCGCGACGCCCCCCTCGAGCTTTACGCTGTTTTGCTGCAGAGTCGATGGACTCCCGGTCGCCTGTCGGTACACTCTCGGCGGTCGTTACACATTGTGATGATGAACTGCGTTGGAAGGAATGAACAGTTTGAATTCCTGTGAATTCATCGACGCCCCTCTGGGTGCAACAATATGAGTCTTGAAAATCTGGTCACTGCACAACGCATCATAACAACTCCTCATGGGGACGTACTGGGATGCAGTTACCGCTGGCCCGGCGGCCAGTACTGTGCAATTCACAC
>JAYSPO010001684.1:0-2673 GCA_043722015.1 Candidatus Kuenenia sp.
TTATCCTTCAGGCGAGGCACGCGATCAGTCGCTTTTCGTGCTTCCTCCCTGCTGAGCATTTCGTCGCCGTCGGTATCGAGCAACGTAAACAACGCTGCGCCGCCGGCGCCCACGCGAGAACCCATCGTTGGTCGTTGTTCGCCGATTGAAACAAACGTTTCGACATAACCAATCAGCATTTCCTCGTAGGTCTGTTGGCCCCAGTGGACTGTTTTCGTGGGGTCAGGATTGGCCGGATTGTTTTCACTGTTATCGAAGACTGCCGTTACTTTCACTCGACTTCCCTTAGGAAGCACTTTGGGTTCAAGGTAATCGTATCTCAACTGCCAGTTGAAATCATAACGCGGAATATCCAGCAGCGTCTCCGTCTTGCCGTCGGGCGTTGTGAGTTCAAAGTTGAACGACTTGCCACGGACATGCATGTGAGCCATGTACGCCATCACACTGATGTCGGTCGGAACAGGCCGAGTGATTGTTTCCACATGGTTTGCAGCGTGCGGAGGAATATTGAGATCGGGATCGGCCAGTGGAATCGTAATGACTTCATACTTCGGCTCAGACTTCGCAAAGATTAATCCCATCTTCAGTTGTTCCTGAGTCGCCACGCCACTGGGTGTGTAGTGAATCTGGAAGCTCACTGTCGCACCTGCAGGCAGTTTCTTTGCAAAGCCGTCCGGATACATTTGCCCCGCATTTCCCGGAACATACGCGGCCCAGTATCCGCCGATGCCTTCTTCTCGATCCTGGACTCGCCCCGTTCCCTTTTCATGCACGTTGACGAGCACATGATGCACGACGCTGCGGTCCGTCGGCAGGATTTCATATCCCTGAACCCACTTATCTTCATCCAGAGTCGTTTCAGTCTTCACGAACTGATACGGCATGGTTCCCGTCGCTTTAATGTCGATCGGCTTCGGAATCTGCACAACGTAATCCGGCTCACCAATCGTCCATTCATTGGCGAACTTTCGCGGAACCGGTGCATCGGACGAATTGCCTTCCGTGTGGCTGCCTTTGAGCCAGGACGTCAGATCGTTTCGATCGGCATCAGAAAGCGAGCGATCGTGGGCCCAGATACTCTCGTGACTGCCTTCGGGTTTTGCAGCAAACCACGGCGGCATCGCTCCGCGTTCCACGACGTCCCGAATCATCGGAGCATGCGCGACGACGTCGGCCCAGGAATCAAGGGCGAACGGACCAACTCCGCCAGTACGATGACATTCAATGCAGTTCTGCTGCATGATGCGGGAAATGCGGTTGTGATACGTGACGTCAGCGACCGCCGCAGTGGAGGGTTCGTGATCCAGTAAGCAACCGGGTGCGGCTGTGGCGGAAACCTCTGGCGCCCTGCCCGCCAGCAGCGAATCAAGTGCCGTCGCAAGGAACGTGTGACGCGGTGCGTCCAGGGCATAGCCGATGCCGTACTGATCATCGATCGCTCCGTGATACACAACGGTCCTGGCAGAATCCAGCACGAGCACATCTGTTGTTGTGATCGCTTCAAGATGCCGAGCCAGTTCCTCGTTCGAGTCGTGAACGTAAAGTGCCGTTGTGCCGAATTTCTGCGCCGCAGCTTTCATGTCCTCCGGCTTGTCTGTTGCAATGCAGTTGACTGCAATGAACTGCACGTCCTTCGCCGAGTAACTCTGTGCGAGTGCGGTCAGCGTGGGCAGATACTTCCTGCTCAATGGACAACTCGTGCTCGTCATGGCAACAACGACCAGTTTGCGGTCTTGGAATTCACCAAGTGACCGCTGCTTGCCTTCGAGATCCGAATACGTGGTATCCGCGACCAGTCGACCGACACCATGCTCGCTGGGACGCAGCAATTTCGCTCGCTGTCGCAGGTCTGCAGAACCGGACGTTGCGGTTGCGGTTTCCGTACCTTTTGGAGTTGTCTCAGCAGACACAAACCGCAGCAGTCCAATGGCAGCACACGAGACCGTAATTGACGCTAAGAACCACTCTGTAGTGCGACGCATATTCATATTGGACAAATTCCTGAATCGTTGTTTTCCGTTTGTCACTGTTGGACACCACTCCTGCCGTTCAACACCACTGGTGAAGGGATGGTCTCTCACTTTTTTGAAACGTCGATTGTTCTCGCCCAATTGTTACACCGCACGCGGTTGAAAGTGCTACTAACTCAATGATTGAGCGAGGTCTGAAAATTTGTAACCGTTCACGACATTTCGAGAATGACAGTTTAAACCACAGATGGACACGGATAAACACAGATTGATTGTTGATTTCTATCTGTGTGAATTTGTGTTTATCTGTGGTTGCTTGCGCAGGTTTCGTTCTGAGGAGTAAACGGTTACGAAAATTCCGACCCCTCGCTTACGCTTCGGGCGACAATTCCGTGCTCGCAAAAGTGCCATCTTAGGCCGCGCGGAGTATGTAGCCAGCTTACAGTCAATTCGCGTCTCCCGGCACTTCCCTGGAAAGTTTACTCACAGATATCGAGCTTTCAGAAGATTGACTTCCGTCCGCTGCACCGAATTGTCACACTAAAAGACCGTCCGGGACGATTCAGTCCACAGACATTCCCACCGTTGACCACAGGATTCCCCAATGCTTGGCTTTTGGGATCTCGATTCACGCAGCCGTCGCCGAGAATTCCTGCAAGTCGGCGGGTTGGGACTTGGTGGATTGCAACTTTCCAGCCTTTTG
>JAYSPO010001685.1:0-15385 GCA_043722015.1 Candidatus Kuenenia sp.
ATTGGTGACATCGACGGTCAGTTCCTACCGCCCTGACGCTGCATTCGCTGCCGGAACCTACCGCGTCTGGATTCGTGTCACGATGCCAGACGGTGTCTCCCCGTGGGGCGTGGCTCGCGATTTTCAGGTTCTGGCAATACCCGAATGGCTGAATGTGCCAGGCATCGAAACCCAGGCGGAATCTGTTCGCTGGAGTCCCATTGCGGGTTCCAGCAGCTACGAAGTCTGGATCACCAATCTCGATACGAAGACGCGGGCATATTTTGAAACTAATCTCAGTTCACCGCAAACGTCGTCGCCGGTTCTGCTGCCACCCGCAAACTATGCCGCGTTTGTTCGTGGAAAAGCGAGCAACGTGTGGACCGACTGGTCTGATCGATTTCTGTTTACAGTACTCCGCCCGCCTGTCGGAAATGTCACAGCCTCGGTGGCGGACAATACCCTGAACGCATCGTGGTCAGCGGTCAATGGAGCAACGTCCTACGAAGTTCTGGTTCGCAATGGTGCGGGAACACTGGTCTCGCGCTTCGCCAACATTAACAGCACGTCATACCGGGGCCCAGCATCAAACGGGCTGAAGCCACTCGGTCCTGGAGTCTACGGGCTGACGGTCGTGGCGTATTCCGGCGCGCGGCCGATGACTGCTCCCGGTGCTGCGAAGATCCTGTATGTCACGCAGGCACCCAACGTCAACGTGACCACGACTTCCGCCGAATGGGACACCGTTCCTGGTGCGTCCGGATACAGTTTCCGCATCACAAAAGTTGGCGAGGCATCGGGCACGTGGGTCGATACGACTCTGACAAAGGTCGGGTTCAGTCCGCCGCTGGGGCCTGGAAAATATGTGGTCGAAGTTCGCAGTCACTACCCCGATGGCACGGACAGCAATGCATCGATGAGCTCCGTTGAACTGTTCCGCCCTGCGGTCGAACTGCTTCCATTTCCGACGGAGACGGTCGATGCAACTCCGGTCATCTCGTGGTCTCCTGTCGCTTGGGCACAAAGATACTCTGTGCAGGTTGTCAAGGCGGGAGATGTCAGGCCTGCGTTCCAGGGCGAAGTCGCCGGAACATCCCTGTTGCGCGTCTCCACGCCTTTGCCGAACGCGACGTACCGAGTCTTCGTGCAGGCGCTGGCAGCAGATGGTTCTCGCAGTGAACTCGGCGCTGGCAGATCGCTTCGTATCGGGGCTCCCCCGGCAACGCTGACTTATTCGGCGGGAATGCTGTCATGGAGTTCCGTCGCGGGAGCTACTCAGTACGATCTCTGGATCAACGCTGATGGACCTCCCGCCAAAGTACAGATCGTGCGGGAGCCGAATCTGACGTCTCAATCGTACAGTCTTTCCTCGTCGCTTTCGAAAGGCAAATACAGCGTCTGGGTTCGAGCGAAACGCGCAGAGGCCGGTGCCGTTTACGAAGGGAACTGGAGCGCGACCCTGAAGATTGAGATTACCTGAAGACGCAGAACTCATTCCGCTGGGGCAACTGACGCGGTGCTGACGCACGTCAGTCGAGCAACCGCAAACTACGACGTGCCTGGGAGATTCTGATGTCCACAAATAATCCATATGCAGTCGAATCGATGTCGTCGTTTGTCGGACCAGTGCAGGGCTCGCCGACAGAAGCGCTGAACCGCAGTATTCAGGCGCTGGTTGAGATGCGTCCGTGGGTTCGACTCATGGGAGTTTTTGCAGCAATCGGTGCGGTCCTCTGTGGACTTCGCTGTCTGCTTGCGGCGCCATCGGTGCTAAGCCGACTTGTGGGAATGATGAATGGTGAGCCAAGGGGATTCGATGGCTTGCAGATTTTTACCGGCCTCATTTCCGTGTGTGTACCAGTGCTCTGTTTCTTTTCCGCAAAGTACCTCCTCAAGTATGCCTCGGCGATCAGTCGCGCCGAAAGCACCCGCAGCCTGAACGACATTGCTGACGCACTTGTTCAGCAAAAAAAGATGTGGAGACTTGCGACGATCTGCACGGTCATCATCATCGTTGTGTTTGTGGTCATGTATGCCATTGCGAGGATCATGAATGGCATTGACTGGCTCTTCGCTGAGCCTTTCCAAAACAACCTGGGCAGTTTAGTGATGAGACTTCCAATACGGCGATTCCTGTAGCTTGGACATTCATGTCCGAGTTATTTTCCAGGCACCGCCGCTTTGTCGAACGGCTGTCAAGTCACAATAACCTTCGCATTGACAATGTTTCATGGCCAGGCGACGGACACGAATGTCCATCCTACATACAATCGTTGCGCAAGTCCTTCATTCTGGAAATCGCCGGTGTGGCATTTCAGATAATCGGCCTGCCGTTAAACGATTCAATCAACAGCCCGCCAGCGCCTTACGGTTCACGGTGCTGGATCATCGGGACAGACTCCTCGTGAGTACGCCTCAGATGTTCTGAGCATCCACAAATTCATGGAACCGAGCGTGCGTAGTTTCGGCAAGTTCGATCGACTGTGGAGTCGGTGGCGTCGGCGGATCTGTCTCAGCGACGTCGTGATCATCCATGGCGTCATTTGTCTTTGGTTTTTCAGCAATGCCATCACGGGCAATCGCCGTGAACAACTCGGTCAGCAGAAATGCGTCCGGGATCACGGGTGTTGCGGCTTGCGAGACCTGTACATCGGCAGCGCTGCTCCATGCACCGAAGTAAAGATGTCCCTCTTCAGCACGGACTGCACGGACCCATGCTTTATATCGTCCCTTCGGCAGTGGTGCCGAAAGAGTGTACGAAGTCTGGACATACGTTTCCTGATAGACAATCCGGGCCTGTTTTGCCTTTTCGCCACCTTCGTAATTGATCCACAATTCGTAGTGAGTTGCCGTGGGAACGGCATTCCATGAGACGGTCGTCCCGGCGACACTCAGCACGACAGTTGCACCGATAGACATCTGATATCCTGGCCCCCAGGCGGTCGTTTTTCCTCCTCCCAAATTCGCCTGGACCCAGACGGTGAATTGGCCATTGCCAAGAGGCGTGGCAACTCGATGGCTTGTCCCGGTGAGTCCGGTTCGACGGTAAACGGCTCCGGGAACACCGGTCCGGCTAATCCACAGTTCATATGACACAGCACCGACTTTTGTGGCCCAGCCAAGTACAGGAGTCTGATCCAGCGCGGGACTCAGTCCGGAAGTGACCTTGACCGCGGGCTCCTGTTGAGTCAGCTGAAAGCGAGTCGACCACGGTGAGGCTGCGGCACTGGTGACCAGTTCCCTGACCCAAAACGCATATTGGCCGGCCGCGAGATTGAACGGTGGCGTCCACTGAGTTGCTCCGATAACCGTTGCAAGCACAATGCGTTGTCCGGTTGCCAGATTCGTCAACCAGACCTCATAGCTGGACGACTTGCTGCCCGTCCACTGAAACACCGGTCGCTCAATGGCGCTCACAGGGCCAGGGCTGAGGATCTGAGGAGCCTTGGTGGCCACGGCGAATTCTTTGGCTGGGCTCCAGTGAGTGATACCAGTCGCATGATCCTTGAGTCCGACCCAGCCTTGATAGCGACCGTTCGGAAGATCATTAAGCAGCGAGTGACCATTCACTTTCTGGTAAATCACCTTGGCCACACTGCGTCCAATATCGTTTACCCAGACCTGAAAGCCATCTTCGCCCGGCTGCAGGGTTCCGTTCCAGGAAAATTGAACACCTCCAGGCCGGACAGCGACGTTGAGTGCTTCCGGATTGCGGATGACGCTGCCGTTTCGAATGGAGATTGGAAGTAGTTGACTCACACGAGCCAGAGACAGATCCTGTGTGTCGGGAATCGAGTCTGTGTACTTATTATAAAACTCAACTGCGTAATCGCCATTCTCAAGAGTCGGCATCTCCAGATAATAATAGTAACCTGAGCTGGAAAAGGGGCTGTTCGCAGTCTCATTCTCGAAGCGAGGGAATACCTGAGAATCAAACAGAATGTCTGACGCCGGATCATTGGATCGACGAATCAGCATTCGATAATTCTGCCCGTTGTAGTTCCGAAATCCGAATCGCAGCGAGTTGTGATCAAAAAAGAACTGGCCGTCAGTCGGAAGTACGAGTGGTTCAGTCAATGCAAAAGTAGACGCCGACCACATTGTGGCCTGGCCCTGGACTGTGACTCCACGGACTAGCGCGGTCTGCCATCCGTAGTAACCTCTACCCGACAAGTCGACTGAGTATTCAGTCGCATAGGTTGTTGTTGATACCTGGAGGTAATTCGGCTCGAAGCCATATTTGCCGCTTTCCTGCCACGGCACTATGACAACCTCGTAAAAACTCACGCCATCGATCGCGTCCCAATGAATGTCCAGCTTCGCGGAGTCTCCCTGTCTGACGACAGCGGTTTCCAGGTTTGTCGGGCCGGAGTCGAGATCCGGAGCCTGTTGGTCAATTTCGTATAAGGCGAGACCATAGCCGGGGACCGCACTGGCCGCAGAATTACGATCCAGGAGATACGCAGCGTCCATACCTGCGATGAGCTGATCTCCCGAACCGCCAGGCAAATGATACTCCAGGGTCGTCTGCAGGCCATCGGTTTGAAAGATCCCAAACCGGCTGTCCTCGATTTGAGCCAAAAACCATGCTTTGCCACCGGAACCTGTTACGCTCGAAATTCGATCTGTGCCAAATGGATTCGTGTCGATCACACGATGGTTCGAGCCATCGCTTAGATCCCAGACCCAAAGTTCTGTTCCGGAGAGAGACACGAGGATCCGGGATGTACCTCGAATCGTCGTTCCAGTCGTCTGGTAGCTCGGCCCGGGGATTTGTTCAGAGGCCGGAAAGACGTGTGTTCCGGCTGTCGTTCCGTCAGTCGACACGACCGAAAACTCTGACGCATTACGCATCGACAGGAGGGTTTTTCCGTCAGGTCCATCTTCCTCAGAAAGCAGCTGGAAGAAACTATCGCTCGGCTGAACCAGCAGACTTTCTTCTGCACTCGTGGCAATCTCGATCGACACCAATCGGCGAAGTGACCCGGCGTATCTGGAAACAAAAACGTTTCCCCCCGCGACGCCTAAAGGAGTGTCAAAGGATTCTCCAATATGCTGCGGACTGCCGCCATTGGGCGCAAGCAGTTGCAGTCCGATCGAGTTGCCGGTCGCAAACACAGTGTTTCCCACACTGGTTATGTAGGAAAATCCTGACGACGTTCCAAAAACAGTGATCGGTGCTGCGGCCTGAGTGGAGGGCAGAAACAACAGGGAATATTGGTTCGAAGCATCGTAAACGCTGACATACATGCCGTCCGCTTCTATGGACAGGGCGGGTGACACGTAAGGGTTGTCGGCGTTCAGAAACTGATATCGAGCGGTTTCCTCAAACAGGCCCGTGGATGTCGATTGGCGATAGAACAGAAACTCACGGGCGATGTAATTTCCAGTGCCAGGCTCATAGATTGCCAGATTGGTAAGCAGCGTACTCCCGTCCTGCGATGCCAGCAACGGAGTCGAACCACGCAGCAGTTGCGGCGGGCTCAACAGACCACTTGCCTTGTTAAAGACCGACACGGAGATTTCCTCCGGTCGCCCCAAGTATGCGAACAGAATCGCGGTTTCGGGAGTTTCATTGACATGCTGATAGTAAGAGTCTGGCAAGTCTGCAATTGGCACGAGCTGTGTCAGCAGCTCCCGGTTCTCATATTTTTCGCAGATGGCTGCAATTGCCGTACGAGTGCCAGGACGACGCTGAGTTCGCATTTTCCACATTTCGATGAGTCCAAAGTCATGGGCGTGCAGACAGGTTTTCCGGAGCAACAGCAAGGCTTCCGAAAGGGAGATTTCACGAACTCTGACGAAAAGGCACTTGCGCATGCGATCGTAGTCTCAAAGCGCTACTATATCTACGACGAAGCCTGAAAAAAGTGCTGAAGCGGTGGTTTCAGCCATCGCTCGGTCAACCTACGGCCTTGCAGAACAAGAAGACCTTGATGCCGTTCAGTTTGGGCGTCACCAAAAGCTATTGCGCAAGCTCTGCCCGGTGTTCGACATGCAGTGAGGAAACGGTTAAGCCGACGACGATCCTGACTCGGTGATGTTTCAGGAATTTCTTTTCCAAAAAAACGTTGAAGTGGATTGAAACGCCATGGGTGTAAGGTGTAGTGTATATTACATCCGTAAGTGCATGTTGCACTTTCGGAAAATGTCTGTTTTTTGAAGGAGGTTCCGATGATTCGCTCTGCCACAACTCTCGCGCTCATGATCATGCTGATTTCGCAAGCATTTGCCGATGAGGCAGATAAACCAAAATTCGGGAAGGCTTTTTATCCCGATGCCATCCGCTTTGTTTCCAATACCAGCGAAGATCGTGAAGCGGCCACGATGATTTTTGACAATTTTGGATTGGCAACATCGGGCGGAAAGGGGGACGTGCTGGAATCCCGCACAAAGTCGTTCTCGGTCGCGAACAAGATCGAAAGCAAAGATGCTGTTTCAGTGGTACTGGACGTTCGAGGCTTCGTTTCTACACAGGAAGGCGGCAGTGTTGCCATCATCGTACAGGCCGGTGGAGAGACAACGCTGGTGGATCTCGGCAAGGCGATTGCGGCGGCGAAGTCAAAGCCACGTGATGCCGAAGACAAGCTTTATCTGGCGGCGATGGAAAGCAGTAAAGAGGCTGCTTTCACAGTGAGCAGTCTCCCAAAGGAAAGTGATGACTACTTTGTCCGGATCCCGGCGAAACTTGTCAAGGGGCAGCCGCTGCAGGCGACTGTACTTCTGATGGTCGATCGCCTTCCTGAATCAGGGTCCGAAGCCCTGGTTACGGTCGACAGCATCGACATCTCGTTTAAGGCCGAACCTGCTCCGAAGAAGAAGACCGAGAAACCAGCGGACCCTGAAAAGAGCGAACAGAAAACCACCGAGTCCTCAGACAAGAAGCAGTCAACAGAGAAAAAAGATTCTCTCGCAAAGAAAGAGAGCACAAAGTCTGAGGACGCTGAGAAATCATCATCAAAGAAGAATACCGAGCGAAAACCCGACAGCAAGAAGCCTTCTGGCGATGAATAGTCTGGCACTCGGCGTTTAGTCAGGGAAATCCTGCGCACACTTCAGAAGCCCGGCATTCACAGAATGCCGGGCTTCTCTGTTGGCTTGCACTTCCGGAAAAGAATATCTAAACAAGGAATCGCGACCGGTTCTTTTCATTTACGAATTGGATTGTCATGGGCACGACGAGTCTTGAGTTTGACGACTTGATTGTTACTGGCCTCTGCATGACCAAGGCTGATCTGGATCAATGGCAGTTGGAACTGCCACCACGATTGCGGTTGAAAGTTGCCGACGTGGTCAACGCTCCCAATTGGAGCGAACTGACAGACGAAGAAATCATCAAAGGCACAGTCGCAGCCACATCGGCAGCAACCTTAAACGGTTGGTCGCTACGATTCGGTGTTCTTGGAATCTTGGCAATCATCTTCGGCGGCGTACTTGGATATCTTGTCGAATCGTCCACCCGGTCATATCTCGGCTGGATCGTCGCAGCAATCTCCATTGGTTTAGCATTCTTTCTGCCAAATCACCAGGAAAAGGGACTAGCCGCAGCGTTCGGAATGGCTCCATCAAGTGCCAACCCATCGTGGCGTGTGAATTGGCTGAGAAACCAGATGATCGCCACGGTCGCTTTCGCAGTGGCACTTTTTGCGTTCGCACTTCTGGCCGCTGTCCGGCATTAACGAGAAAGCAGACCGAATAAAGCAATAGGAGTGCACCACTCGCATCATTGTGCTGCTTGCCCCTGCGTTTCGGGCCTACGAATTCCCGACCGTCGTTGAGTGAGTCCTTCATTCTGGAAACCGCAAGATTCCTCAAGTGGCTGAGACGGCAATGGTATACAGTCATCAGGATGGAGTGTGTTGAGGTTTTCACGATTCACTCCCTGCGTAATTCTTCGACTGAGTGTTTCGTGACGTCATGAGCCCTATTTATCCCGTCAACGACTACGGACCGCTGATGCCTGGCCTGGTAATGGCTGCGGTTGCGATTCTCCATGTGTTCCTTGCTCAGTTTGCCGTAGGTGGGGGCATTCTTCTGTGCTACTTTCAGTGGCTTGCCATGACAGGCCGCAGCAGGAACGCTCGGACGTTTGTGCATGGCTACTTCAAAGTGCTGGTGCTTATCAGCTTTGTCCTGGGAGCACTCACGGGAGTCGGCATCTGGTTTACATCGATTCAGGTCAGCGCGGCGACGATCGGTGAAATGGTGTTCAACTTTCACTGGATCTGGGCTACAGAATGGACATTCTTCTGCCTCGAAGTCGTCGCCGGTTATTGCTTCTACCGTTACCACAGTCAGCTCAGTGATCGAACGTGCCTGACGCTGCTGACGTTGTACGCCGTTGCCGCATGGATGAGTCTTTTCTGGATCAACGGGATTTTGTCTTGGCAACTGACGCCTGGCGACTGGCTGATGACGCACTCCATCATGGACGGGTTCTTCAATCCGGGGTTCTGGCCCAGCCTTCTCTTTCGCACCATCGTCTGCATGACGCTTTCGGCACTGATCGGCTGCGTCGTGGTCAATATCATTCCAAATCTGGAACGTGAAGACCGCCAGGAACTGATCAGCAAAGCAGCTCACCTGATGATGCCGATGCTGGCCATGCCGATTCTGGGAGTGTGGTATCTGTATTCCATGCCGGATGACAGTCGTGGCTGGGTCCTTGGCGGAAGTCCGGCGATGATGCTGTTCTTCATGATCTCCGTCGGAGCCTCACTGGCCATCGGCGGCTATGCTCTGATTGGGCTGTGGTTTCAAAAACTCTACATCAACGGAGCCACGGCAACTCTGTTGCTTCTGCTGGCCTTCGGAGCCACCGCTGGCGGTGAGTTTGTCCGCGAGGGATCTCGTAAGCCCTACACGGTCCGCTACGTTCTTTTTTCGAATGCCATCCGACCAGAAGAAGTGGCGACACTGCGATCCCACGGTTCTGTGACGGACGATCCCTTTCCTGTCATTCACGAAAAACAACTTCCGAATGAAACCGTCGCGGTTGGAGCCAAAGTGTTTCGACGCCAATGTGCCGTGTGTCACACGATGGAGGGTTCCAACGCCGTCGCTCATCTGACGGAATCCTGGGATGCCGATCAGATGCGGATGAATATCGCCAAACTGCAACAGACGAAGCCGTTCATGCCGCCGTTTGCAGGTTCCGCAAGTGAGCTGGAATCTCTGGTGCAGTATATCCAATGGGTTCACGATCGTCGGCCTGATACATGGGACAAAGCAATCGATCCGCAGGCAATCGAACACATTCAGAAATGGCTCGACGAAGCCGGAACAGAAGCCGCCGGATTTATTCCCGAGCGCATTCAATCGGCGACGCGTCCGCAGACTGACGGGCCATCAACAGCAGGGAGCGGGCAATAATGGACCGCATGTTTCCCTTCGGCCTGGAATCGCATCTGTCGTTTTATCTGATCGTCTATGTGCTGACGCTGGTCGTGCATGTCTTCCTGATGAGTTATGTTCTGGCGGGAAGTACGTGGCTGGCATGGGCGACGATGTTTCCGGGTCGCGACGTTCTGCCGCGCACAAAACAGCCGCTGGCGATGATTCTGCGAGACTGGATGCCATTCGCGCTGAGCGGTGCCATCACAGCGGGTGTGGCTCCGCTGTTGTTCGTCCAGATCCTGTATCGTCAGCAGTTCTATACGGCCAATTTGTTACTCGGCTGGCGCTGGATGATGGTGATTCCAGTTTTGGTGATCGCCTTTTATCTCCTGTACGTCATCAAGAGCAAAGCCGTGAGCCGCTGGCCATTTCCAGTCCGTGCCGGACTGGCAATGAGTGTCGCTGGATCGTTTCTGTTTGTGGCCTTCTGCTGGACAACCAATCATCTGCTGAGTCTGGACCAGGCGTCATGGCCGGAGATTTATCGTTCTCGTCGAGCGATTGATGCGATGGGACCGCTGTGTTTTCGGCTGCTGACCTGGGTCGCCGGTTCATTTCCCACCATGAGTATTCTGGCCAGCTGGCAGCTCTGGGGGATGCGACGACGCGAAGCAAACCGTGAACCCTCAATTTCTGCTGACGATTGGGTTGCGTTGTACGATCGAGAAGATCGACGTCTCGCGATGGTCTCGTTGATTGGACTTCTTGTCGCCGTCAGCAGCGGCCTGTGTTATGCCATTACGCTGAAAAGCCATGTCGCGTCGCAGTTGACAGGAAATTCCGGATTGCCATGGCTGCTGATCGGTATCGCCTGTGTGGCATTTCAGACAATCGGCTGGTCGCTGCAACTTCGCAAGCTCTGCTTCTGCCCTCGCTGGCTGTCAACAATCACGGTCGCCGCACTCGGCACACTCATGGCCACTGCCTCGTTACGCGAAATCATTCGACTGACGCAGACAGACCTCACGCAGGCTGCTGAATCCACTCGTGTCGCGGGCGATGTCGGAGGCTTTGCGTTGTTCGTGATCTTCATGATCATGAACACAGCTCTGATCGGCTGGTGTCTCCGTATGGTAATGAACCGCGATCGAACTTAGTGCTCTGTCAATCGTGCTTTGATGGGTCGGGTGGATGGGGGCTGGACTGAGCGGGAAGCCCCGGGGTTTCGGGCTGGCGCCCTCCAACCCCGGCCACCCATCAATCCATGGCTGAGAGAGCACTTACACGTTCAATCGAGGCTCAGCGTCGTGCTCCTCTGCCTTAAGTCCGGGAAAAGTCGGAGATTCGTCGTTCCCGCACGCGACTGAATTGACGACGCGCGGTGGGCGACAAATGATTCCGGCAGAGTCGTCAGGAATTGCTTCATCGTGAGGAGACCAGCCAGATGTGGTTCGTACGTGTTTTGTGGTGCGTCGCCTTTCTTTCGCTCGGCACTGACGCGATTGCTCAGTCTCCCGTGATTGCAGCGACGGAGAATCTGGTCGCAGACGGCATTCCGGCGATTCCGGCAGAGATCGCCGAGTCTGTGCGTCGCTACACAGAATCCCGTGCAGCGTCGTTTGTCGATTGGCATCCGGTCGATCGGAAGATGCTGATTTCCACTCGTTTCGGCAACACACCGCAGCTGCATCTCGTGAAGATGCCCGGCGGTGCGCGTCGTCAGCTGACGTTCTTCGCGGAACCCGTCGGCAATGCCTCATGGGAACCGCAGAACGGTCGCTATTTTGTGTTCAGCCGTGACACGGGAGGAAATGAGTTTGCACAACTGCACCGCTACGACGTGGCCAGCGGTGCCGTGACACTGCTGACCGATGGAGGACGATCACAGAACGGCGGTATCGTCTGGAATCACGCAAAGGACAGATTCCTCTACTCGACGACCCGCCGCAACGGTGCGGATCGTGACATATGGATCATGGATCCTCTGAAGCCTGAAGGAAGCAAAGCGATTACTGAGCTGTCCGGAGGAGGGTGGGCCGGCCTGGACTGGTCGCCCGATGATTCTCGGATCGTGGCGCGAGAAGCGATCTCGGTCAACAAGTCAAACCTCTGGATGATCAATGCCGGAACGGGCGCAAAGACGGCCATTACCGATTTGGCGGCTCAGGTCGCGTATGGCGGTGCCGAGTTCAGCAGGGACGGAAAGGGTCTGTACATCACATCCGACAAAGACAATGAGTTCCAGCGTCTGGCTTTGATGGACCTTGCTTCCGGTGACGTGACGTATCTGACCAGCGACATCGCCTGGGATGTCGAAGGCTTTGAGTTATCCCCGGACGGTGCGACGATCGCTTTTCTGACCAACGAAGCCGGGATCTCCCGCGCGTACCTGATGGACACTGTCTCGCGCAAAATCAATCCGATTCAGGGACTTCCAACCGGAGTGATCGGCAGTGCGAGCTGGCATGAGAACGGTGAGGACATTGCATTCACCGTCAATTCAGCGAAGTCAACATCGGACATTTACTCGCTGAACGTCAAATCCGGTGAAATCGATCGGTGGACTGAAAGTGAACTGGGTGGCCTGATGGCCGATGAACTGGTGGAACCTGAGCTGATTCGCTGGAAGAGTTTTGACGGACTTGAGATCACCGGCTTTCTGTATCCTGCGGCAAAGAAGTTCGAAGGGCGGCGTCCGGTGATCATCAACATCCATGGTGGTCCGGAGGGACAGTCGCAGCCTGTGTTTCAGGGACGCAATAATTACTTCCTGAACGAACTGGGAGTGGCCATCATCTATCCCAATGTGCGAGGTTCTACGGGCTACGGAAAGACGTACGTCGCCATGGACAACGGCATGAAGCGGGAAGATTCAGTGAAGGATATCGGAGCGCTGCTCGACTGGATCGGGACGCAGCCGCAGCTCGACGCAGACCGGGTCATGGTGACCGGCGGAAGTTACGGCGGATACATGACTCTGGCCTGTGCGACTCATTTCAACGACCGGCTGCGCTGCTCGCTGGATGTCGTCGGGATCTCTCATTTCGGCACGTTTCTGAAGAATACAGAGAGCTATCGCCGTGACCTTCGTCGAGTCGAATACGGCGACGAACGAGATCCGCAGATGTCGTCCTTCTTCGAACAGATCGCTCCGCTCAACAATGTGAAGAAGATCTCAAAGCCGCTGTTTGTCGTCCAAGGCGGCAACGATCCGCGAGTTCCCATGTCTGAAGCCGAACAGATGGTCGCGCGCGTCAAATCAAACGGCAGCCCGGTCTGGTATCTGATGGCCAAAGACGAAGGCCACGGCTTCCGCAAAAAGAGCAACGCCGATTTTCAGTTCTACGCCACAGTGCTGTTTGTCAGACAGCATCTGCTGGGAGATTGAGAGCTCCAAATAAGTGCCGTCGATCCGATTGGAGGATCGGCTCAACCTGATCTCACAGTGGCATCGCCGACACGACGGCCTGTCGCGTCGATCGCCCGATTGTAGGCCGGACCGCAGCGAAGCGTAGTTCCGGCAACTCGTTACGTGTGGAAACTGCGTTTCGCCCTACTTCAACTTTCGAAGTCGAAACCCGGATGATTGGGAGGATACCGAGAATTTTGAGTTTGTTGCCTTAATACTGAGACCGTACAATCCTAGCACTTAGACCTGCGGTACGTCTGTAAAGGAGGACTAAGAAGACAGACATCGGTAACTGGCACCCTGATTCTATTGATTTGATTCTGAACTTCACTCGCCTCGGCTTGCAGCCGCTGATATTCTGGGGTCATCCCTGAATCGCTCCCTGAAAAAACTTTGTTGTCATCGCCTTTTTGCAGCGATTCAGGGATGTTTGACGATATCAGCTTCATCCACGCAAGTTCCCGATAGATCGCGAATCCGCCCAACACCTTCTTGCTTCCTTTTTATCCGACACTGCGCAGCTATGGATGCCAATTCGCTTGTCACTGCACTTACTCCGACTGCGGTAAAGTTCTATGAAGCGGTCACTTCCAAGTTTCCAGGCAATCTCACCATAGACGTCGTAGAGCACGAGAGCCCGTTCTACGGTGGTGAATGTCGCGTCGATGAGACTGGGAATGCGTATATCGCTGTCAATTCACTTTCGCTCCATCCGCAGGCTACGCTGATTCATGAATTATTTCATCTCAAGCTTAGGTGCGCCGGATTCCCAACAGTCTTTGGGTATGCCACCGCTGGTGGCTTCTCTTTATCTCAGAAAGATTTCGTGATCCTCAATCGAGTTGTTGAGCTAACTCGAGAGCTGACACATCACTCAATGTTCTTTGACGATATGGATCGCATGGGGTACGACCCTAAGGCGCAGTTTAATGCGTTCTTTCGCGAGTTTGTTGCAAATGGGCCTTTTCCGGAAGCTTACGACCATAGTGAGTGGTCTCTCACAGTTGCCAAGGCACACCTTGAAACCAATGATCCCGAGATTGTGCAAGCAATTGAACTTTTGTGTCCCCCTGCTTTTAACATTTTGGCTCAGCAAGTCCGCGACATTGTCCTTAACAGTGACAAGTCTACGCCGGTTGCTATGGCCGAATGTGTCGCGAATAGTTGCAGCACCATCCTTCAGCGACACGGCGTCAAGGCGAGCTTCGCACTCTGGAATAACACGACACTTGGAAAGTTCCAAGAACCTCGCGCGATTCTGCTTATTGCCCCCGCCACGAACACATAGCCTATGGCGGTCATCAAACTAAAATGGTGAGGAGTACCGGCGTACCGGTCCCCTTTGACAGGCCCATGTACAGATCACCCAATGACCGCCACGGTCCCCACTTCGATCGTCGGCTGAGGGATTGGTTCGCCGTGCAGGCGAAGTCCCTCAATATGAAACTCGATTGCTTGTCGAATCTTTATTTCCAGTTTCTTTCGTGTTTTCGCAGTGGCGACGCAACCTGGCAGGTCAGGCACGTATGCCGACCAGTTTCGCTCACCCGGTTCGTAAATGACCGTATATTCCGTCATGACCTTCATGATAACAATGATAACACACGACAGCCTGAGTCCAAGATCAACGGGTCTTGCCACAGTCCATTTCGTAGACGACCAGCGTCTTGCGTAACATTGTTTCTTTTTCGAAGAGGTTGGGGCCGGGAACTGGGCGTGGTTTACGAGCCCAGAATCGATGCAACGGATTCCGTCAGCGCGTCACGCATGCCAGGCACATTGGAGGTCTATAAAGCGTCAGCCCAATTGAATTGACCCTTGGTTGCGATTCTCTATTGCGATGGCGTTCCTCGCTCCTGATTCAGGTTTCTCGTGACTTGACAAGTGTGCCGTGGTACAATCCGTTCCAAACCCGATCTTCGTTGTCGTGTGGTTGCGAATTTGCCATCTGAAAACTCTGTTTGACCCAATATCATGATTGTAATGCTTCCCAAAGAAATCACCGATGAACTCCACGCCGCTCGCGGCGAATTGCGTGTCACTGACCCCAGCACAGCCCGTGTCTACGTGCTGATCGATGATGAAACACACCGTCGAGCGATGCACGCCCTCAAGATGCAGGAAGACTGGGAGGCAATTCAGGAAGGTGCTGCTCAGGCTGATCGTGGTGAAACCATGTCCATCAACGAAGCCCAGGCAATGCTGAAACGACAATTCGGATTTTCAGGCTAAAGATGGCATTCTCCGTTCGAATTACGACACGCGCGTTCAATGACATCCGCCAGAATATTGAATGGTGGTCCCAACATCGATCCGCCGAGCAGGCAGGGCAATGGTGCGACCTCGTTTTTAAGCAAATCGATGGACTCAGCGTGATGCCCGAGAGTTACTCTCTGGCGTCAGAGAATCACAAAACGCCGTATGAACTTCGCGAAATGCATGTTGGGCTTTCTGGAAAAACAACGCATCGCGTCCTGTTCCGGATTCAATCTGACACGATTGAGGTTCTTGCAGTCCGTCATACATCCTCTGATTCTGTCCAGGCTGATGATCTCGCCTAATCCCTAAACAAGCGACGTTTGGAGTGCGGTGACTCGTCACCGCTTTCTTTTTCAGGCAATTTGGCTCTGGGAACGACGTTCGTTTGCTCTGCCGATTTCA
>JAYSPO010001686.1:0-1286 GCA_043722015.1 Candidatus Kuenenia sp.
TGAAAAGCAGCCGTCTCGTCGCGCCAGCAATAAAGGTTGCCTGCCGATGACGCTGGATCAGTATCTGAAATTGCTCGACTGGACCGGCCGCCAGCTTCGCAAAGACAAGGCTGGAAAAATCCCGACTGAGTTTGATCCGATTCTGGAGCGTCTGGAGTGCAGCGCAGAATCCTGGCTGGATCTGGTGCAGAATTTCCGCAAGCGCTTTCGCACGGAAGCGGGCTTGGCCAAATCCCTGCAGTCTGTCAGCTCCGCCCGCCGCTCCAGACGCCATGCAAATTCGTCTGTGTAGAGTGAGGCAAAAAGCGAAGCAATTCGTAGAGTATTTGCTGTGCTCCGTATTGTCCGACGTGCAGGGCCAGGATGCGACGCATCTCCGCCGAGCATCTCCGCCGAGCGTCGCCAGTCTTTGAAGATCGTGATGCGGAGCCACTATCGACCGGATTCGTGAGAATTCGGAGGCCACTCATTTGTTCGCGCTGAAATCCCGCGACGTCCGCTGCATTGCTTTGTGAAGTGCCGGACGTGCTCATCGATCCTGTTTCGTTGCAGCCCTACGCGGCCGAGCGGCGGGCCGGGGCTTCGTTGGCACATAGCGCCTTGATGATGCGTTCCATGTGCATGCTGCGGGAACCCTTGACGAGCACCGCGTCGCCGGGGGTGAGGACGCAGTCGAGCATCACGCTGAGCGTGGCGATGTCGCGAAAGACTGAGACTCGATTTGCTGACACTCCAGCGCCGATTGCACCTGCGGCAACAGCGTCGGAAAATTGGCCGAAAATCAAGGTGTGATCGATATCCATATTCTCTAACGCACGTCCGACTTCGCGGTGGAAATGAATCGCCTGCGGACCGAGTTCCAGCATGTCGCCCAGCACCAGGATCCGTCGTCGCGCGGTAACGCAGTCGTTCAGTGTCTGTATAGCGGCGAGGACACTGGCGGGACTGGCGTTGTAGGTTTCATCGATCACGGTCCAGGGCTGCCGTTGCACAATACGACCGCGACCGGCATCAGGCTGATAATTCGCAAGGCCCTGAGTGATCTCGGACGTACTCAGACCTGCGATGAGTCCCACCGCAATCGCAGCCGCAGCGCCGGTGACGAGATGCGCGCCACCTTGAATCTGAAACGACTGGCCGTCCACTTTGAACTGACAGATGCCGTCCCTGGAATAGATCGACGTCGCACGAAAATCGGCAGCGGCAGTCGTTCCGAACAGCACAATATTCGCTGGCGTTGAATGCGACATTGAAAGGACGGCCGGATCGTCGGCGTTCAGGAATAC
>JAYSPO010001687.1:0-1911 GCA_043722015.1 Candidatus Kuenenia sp.
GCAGCACAAATGCCGGCGGCAGTCGTGATCTGAATTGCGCTCCAGTGCCGTCCGAAGACGTCCTGATGGTAAATCTTTCGCGCATCGGTGATCTGCATGAACTGTCCATTCCTGATGCCTGACACGTTCACAAAGGTAATGACGACGTCCTGATATGTCACCGGGATGGCCGCCTCAAGAATTTCCTTGACCAGACTTCGACGTTCAGAAAGTCGCAGATCGTTCAGCAGAAAACGCATCAGTTCGCAGTGTCCCAGATAACGAATTGTGCGGTAGTTGAGTTCCCGAACTTTGCCCTGCATCGTTTCACAGAGTGATCCCAGACCGCCGGACGTGTTGAACGCTTCGTAGCGAACTCCGTCGAGCAGGAATTCCTGGTAACCTTCGAGCGGCAGGACTTCGAGCAGACGCCCTTCATGAATTGCTTCGCACGGATTGCAGTATTCGTTGATCAATCCATCAGTGGACCATGTCAGATTGTACTTTAGTGCATTGCTGGGGAATTGCGGCATCGCACCGACACGCATCTGGACGCTGTCGAGACTTTCGAATTGCTGCATCAGATGATTGGCTGCGATGGAAATGAATCCGGGTGCCAGGCCGCATTGGGGCATCAGAATACAACCTTCCGGACAATGTTCCGCATGTTGTCTCACGGCGCGCGTCGTAGCGACGTCTTCGGTCAGATCAAAATAGCTGGTTGATGTTTCTACGGCGGCTGCGGCCACCGCCGGATTTGCGGAAAACACCAAGGCGGAAATCACGGAATCACGATCCTGCATCAGCGACCGTAACTGTCCCGGATCGCCAGCATCTGCGAGAGTGGTATCGACCGGCACCATGCTTTTCAGTTTGGTCAATGCTGCATTGTCCGCATCCGCGACGAGCACATCGAAGTCACCCGCGGAATGCAGTAACATGGCGATCGCGCGTCCGATTTTTCCAGCTCCCAGAACCAGCACGCGATGCATAGTGATCTCCAGTGAACGTTCAGCAGTCGAAATACATCGCAAATTCGTAAGGATGCGGACGGCGATTGATCTCATTCACTTCGTCATTGCGTTTGTGCTGAATCCAGCGTTCGATCACATCGGGCGTGAACACGTCGCCTCGCAGCAGAAAATCGTGATCTCTTTCCAGAGCATTCAAAGCGGCGTCCAGTGACGGCGGTGTGCAGATCAGCCCGGCACGTTCTTCGGGAGCCAGATCGTAAAGATCCTTATCCTGTGGACGACCGGGATTTGTGCGGTTCTGAATTCCATCAAGCATCGCCATCAGGATCGCAGACATCGCAAGGTACGGATTACAGGCCGCGTCCGGACAGCGGAATTCGAACCGCCGTCGTGATTCTTCGCCGGAATTGGCCGGAATTCGAATGGCCGCAGATCGATTGCGATAACTGTAGGACAGATTCACCGGAGCTTCAAAGCCGGGTGTCAATCGCTTGTAACTATTGGTTGTCGGACAGCAAAACGCCAGCAGGGCAGATGCATGTTGCAGGATGCCTCCGATCGCAAACATGGCCAGTTCGCTGAGTCCTCCGTAGCCCGAACCTGCGAACAGCGGATGATTGTCCTTGCACAGCGACAGCGTCATGTGCAGCCCCGAACCGTTGTCGTTCCAGATTGGCTTTGGCATAAACGTGGCTGTCTTACCGTACTGCGCGGCGACATTGCGCACGATGTACTTCAAGCGCAGCAGTTTGTCCGACATGCAGACCAGCGTGTCATTACGCAGGTCAACTTCGCATTGGCCGCCGGATGCCACTTCGTGATGCTGGCCTTCGGTCTTGATACCACTGTCTTCCAGTTGCATCATGATCTCAGTACGCAGATTCTGCAGCGTATCGACCGGAGGCATCGGCAGGTAACCTTCCCGATGCCGGATCTGATTGCCACCCTGCGGACGTCC
>JAYSPO010001688.1:0-4821 GCA_043722015.1 Candidatus Kuenenia sp.
A
The DNA here is from genome assembly GCA_043722015.1 of Candidatus Kuenenia sp. Lineage (GTDB taxonomy): Bacteria > Planctomycetota > Planctomycetia > Planctomycetales > Planctomycetaceae > SXXK01. The sequence continues at coordinate 2 of JAYSPO010001688.1, forward strand.
AATCCATGGTCAGCATTCAGGGGGATGCTCTGCTCTGGACCAAAGAATTGCCAGGTGGCAGGAAAGTGATCTCCTACGAAACCTGGTTGCGAAGCAACCAGCATCGCGCCGGTCTGGACCTGCTTGACCAGTATCAGACAGAGATGCGTTCGATCGTTTTGGAAAATCCGAAAGCCGAAAAGCCAGAACAATGAGCCGGTCTCGCAATTCATGAACACACCCTCACCAAACACCGCTCACTTTGGCATCACCACGATGACGTGTGTCGTGATCGCCGGCATGATTGGTTCAGGGATCTTCACAACCTCCGGCTTTGCCCTCGCTGACCTGCAGTCTCCCGGTCGCGTCCTGCTTGCATGGTGCGTTGGCGGGCTGATTGCGTTTTGTGGTGCCGTGGCCTACGGGGAGCTGGCTCGCCGATTACCACAATCCGGCGGTGAGTACCTGTATCTTTCGAAGCTCGTGCATCCGTTTGTGGGGTTTCAGGCAGGCTGGATTTCGCTGACGGTGGGATTCAGTGGATCAATTGCATTGGTCGCCCTGACATTCGAAGAATACATTATTCCTGCTGAGATCCGACCGTCATGGTTACCGGCTGGCAGCCCGGCGATTGCGATTATTGCGGTATTCGGAATCGGACATGCGTTTCTCGTGAAATTGTTTGCATCCCTGCAAAATGCCATCGTGGGAATCAAGCTGATCGCCTTAGTCAGTTTTCTGACGATCGCCGCATCCAGGATTTCAACACATGCCTGGCACTGGGAGCCAGTTGCCGAAACGCTGCCGCCGCTGTTTGCGTGGTCGACGTTGCTGACGATGTCTACTTCAGTGATGTTTATTTCACTCAGCTACGCAGGATTCAACTCTTCGATTTATGCCGCATCGGAGGTTTCAAATCCCGACCGCACAATTCCGCGATCGCTCATGCTGGGAACGGTGCTCGTAACGGTACTTTACCTGCTGCTCAATTTGGTTTTTGTCACCGCGACGCCGGCGTCGAAGATTCTGGGAAGCCCGAGGGTGGCATCGATCGCGGCAGAAGCGATCGGCGGCGCGTCACTGGAACTCTTGATCCGGACGGCCATCGGACTTGGAACTTTGACTTCGGTCGCCGGAATGATCATGGTCGGTCCGCGCGTGATTTCGCGCATGGCGGATGATGGTGTGTTTTTTGCGGCATTTCGCACGGGGCCGAACTCCATTCCTCGGTCTGTGCTGCTGCAGGCCAGTCTGGCAGCAGCGTTGGTGCTGGTGAGCAACCTGAAAGATTTGCTGGGATTTCTGGGATCGACGTTGTCATTGTCGTCCGCCATCACGGTCCTGACATTGTTAATTCCGGTGCGAAACAGCGTGTCTGGTGCCACTGATACGGCGCGGCGACCTTCGTGGCTCACATTGGCGGCTGCGTTGTTTTACGTGCTGAGCACCTTTTTGCTGATCGCCATGATGCTCCGTCACGATTGGCATGACCTCATTCGCACAGCGACAACTCTGAGCTGCGGCGTTGTCGTCTGGCTGTTAATGACGGTCTGTCGCGGCAAGCAGGATCCTGGCGACCGCTCCCCTGTTGTTCCGTTACCCAACCACGTTTCCTCAATCGAATGAGAGCCGCAATGCGCTTAAAATCGTTGTTTCTATCCGGCTGCAACTTCTGTTTCCTGCCGCTTGCTCTATGTGGTATGGCATCCGAAACGGCCTTTGCACAGGAAGGCTATTCGGAGAGTCCCGGCACGGAGGGTAATGGCAACTTTGTCATCGGTCCTGACTATGCGATCGATCCTGACCTTACTGATCGGGGCAATCCTAAGGGGAAATACTTTGAGTTCTCGATGCGACTGGCAGACAGCAAAATCTTCCGTGGCAATGATGCGACACTTGAGCCCGGAAAGTCCGTGCGCAAGGAGCGAAAGATTTTTGTCTACGTGCCAGCCGCCTACAAAGATGGCACTGAGGCACCACTTCTGGTGATGCATGACGGGCCGAGTCAACTCAACCTGGTGCGTAACGCCCTGGACAACCTGACGATTTCAAAAGACCCGGACCGCAGGCTGCCTGCCTTCATCGCGATTGCTGTAGAAAACGGCGGTGACGACAGCAAGGGCAGCGAGCGTGGCCTCGAATATGACACGATGTCTGACCGTCTTGCGCGATTCATCAATGAGGAAGTTTTGCCGGCCGTATTAACGAATGCGGAAATCAAAGCCGCGTATCCGAACATCGCATTCACGAAGAATCCGTGGGGCAAAGCTGCGATGGGCTGTAGCTCGGGCGGTGCGGCGGCTCTCACCATGGGCTGGTTTCGTCCTGACTTGTTTCGTCGTCTGATTACTTATTCTGGCACGTTCGTCGATCAGCAGGACGATGATGCACCGGAGGAAGCAGATTACCTGCTGGGCGCGTGGGAGTATCATTCCAGTATGAAGTTGATTGAGAACAGCCAGAAGAAACCTCTGCGCATTTTCACGCACGTATCCGAGAACGACAATCGCGCCAAAGATCCGGAAGGAACGTATCACAACTGGGTGATGGCCAACGAACGCACGGCTGCATCTCTCAAAGCCAGGGGCTATGACTACCGTTACGTCTTTAGTCGTGCCACGAGGCACTGTGATGGCAAGGTGTTCGAGCAAACACTGGCAGACACACTCGTCTGGACGTGGCGCGGGTATCACGAGGAGTAATCTTCACGGCGTCGCTGGTCGCAGCGTGGCCGCGAAATCAGGCTCGGCAAGCAGGACCAAGCGAAATTGGCGACTGAACCCGCGTCAAACGAAAAACAAACTGGCGATTTCGCCGACCGATGCGATGCGGTAAACTTCAGCAGATCCAGCCTGCATTGCGCACAGAATCGTAGGCCGGACCGAGCAAACCTAAAGATTGCCGGAGCGGCGCCCGCCAATTCATCATGGATCCAGGTGACAGAGTGTGATGACCAGAAATCCAGGTTTGCGCTGTTCCGGCATTAGCGGCGGGCTTGATCCGGCCTACACCGTGCGCAATGCAGGCTAGACCGACCTCGCTCAACCCTGGCGACGGTCACCTGAAGAATTCGCGGCGGCTCAGACGGCACCGAAACATGGTCAAGGCAGCCTGCTGCTCAGTACGAATTGTTTTCGGGGCGCACAACTCCCGGATTTCCCAGTATGGGATCATGGACTCTGTTCGGCCTGGGCTCTGAATGCGACTCCCTTCCCGCTTACGTCGTTCTTCCGGACCCTCTGGGTGCACTGCAAGGGGCGCGATCATCACAATCTGGGCTTCACCATGCTGATGGCTGGCGGCGGTGTGAAAGGAGGTCAGATTGTCGGTGCCACCGACTGTTGATTTAGTGATTCAGGTAGGGTGTGTGAAGCGGAGCGGAACACACCAGTTTCTTACACTTTCCCAAAATGGTGCGTTGCGCTCCGCTTCACGCACCCTACGATTAAATCAACAGCCCGCTAGCGCCATTCCGCTCACTTAGTCCAGGATTGGTTGCCAACCCTATTGGCGCTGTTCTTCCGTTCCGGTACTTTTTGACAATCGACTGGGACAGCATTCTTTCAAGTCACTTCGGAATGGATCGACAGCGTGATTCTTGTTGTCGTTAGAACATTTCTCAATGACATCACCTCGACTCTGTGCGTCCTGAGTTGGGTATGCGTTTGCATGCTCCGTGGAGTTTCTGCGGACGAACCATTGCGGCTCCATGCGATCCATGTCGAGCCTGCTGTTGTTCAGCTCAGCGGAACGAATCGGGTTCAACAACTCCTGATCACTGGCATCCGTAAGGACGGCAGATCCATTGATGTAACGCATGATTCCCGGATCGAGTCGAGCGATCCGGCCATTGCCCGAGCCGAAACAGGCATCCTGTTTGGCGTCAGCGATGGTGAAGTCGCCCTGCACATTTCGTGTGGCGGACAGGAACTCGATGTTCCCGTTCAGGTTCGTCAGATTTCGGGTTACCCACCGGTGGATTTCGCGAATGACATGCTGCCTTTGCTTTCGAAACTCGGCTGCAACAGCGGAGGATGCCATGGTAAGTCAAACCATACCAGTGGTTTCAAACTGTCGGTCTTCGGCTTTGATCCGGCGGCCGATTTTGACGCATTGGTGAAAGATGATCGGGGGCGACGAGTCTTTCCAGGAAGTCCGGACTTCAGTCTGTTCCTGCGAAAGGCCACTGGAGTTATGCCGCATGGGGGAGGTCGGCGTTTGCCAATCGATTCAGCAGATTATGATTTGATGCTGGCATGGGCGCGTCAGGGAACACCGATGGCTCAGGCGAATTCGCCTGGGTTGGTCAGACTTTCTGTCAGCCCGGACGATCGGGTCCTTGAGGCGAACTCACGGCAGCAGATTCTGGCGACAGCTCACTATTCGGATGGCAGTGTCCGCGATGTCACGTCAGCGGCCGGATATTCAACGAATGCTCCATTGGTTGCTGAAGTGGATCGAACCGGAGTTGTGCGAACCGGACTGGTTCCCGGTGAAGCCGTCATTGGTGTCCACTACATGGGACAAGTGGCCAGCGTACAACTTCAACTGCCTCGTACAAGCGGGTACGTCCCGTTTGAGTTTCCGGCAACGAATGCAATTGATGAACTCGTCAGGCTCAAACTGGAAAAGATACAGCTGGTCCCTTCGGAGCTCGCCGATGATGCGACGTTTCTGCGCCGACTGTGGCTCGACACAATTGGCACTCTGCCAACCCCTGAGGAAGTTCGGCTGTTCCTTGCCGACCCGGCAGTCGATAAGCGGGTACAGTGGATCGATAAGGTGCTCGACCGACCGGAGTACGCGGATTACTGGGCGCTCGTCTGGGCTGATATTCTGCT
>JAYSPO010001689.1:0-2068 GCA_043722015.1 Candidatus Kuenenia sp.
CGTCGTGGCGGCTGGGTTTGGCTTTCTACGCGGGGCTCACGGAGAATTGAATCGCTGAGACGAACCATTGATGAACGCCGATCATGGTCACACACTCAATGCTCCGGCGAGCGGCTGGGCGTCAGCCCTCCGCGTGAATCTTTGTAACCGTTCACGACATTTCGAGAATGACAGTTTAAACCACAGATGGACACGGATGAACACAGATTGACAGTTGATTTCTATCGGTGTAAATCCGTGTTTATCTGTGGTTGCTTGCGCAGGTTTCGTTCTGAGGCGTGCAGAACAAAAAGGAACAAAAAGGGGTCAGGACTCTTTTAATTGAGACCTGACCCTTTTGTCGCCGTGCGAGCGGATTGACGAGACCGAAGGCATTGCCGAACTGCAAAAAAATCATTTCAGCAGTAGTCCGAATCTGTTTCTCGAAGCCTGGCGGAAAGAACGCGAATCCCTCGTCGAGGATTAAGAATTAACTGTTTCCTTTTTCTTCCAGAATCTTCGGCACAAGGAAGAACTGCCCGTCGGTTTTCGGAGCGTTTGCCAAAGCGGCTTCGCGGGGAAGAGACGCCCGTTGTTCATCCTCGCGAAATACATTCTCAGCCGGGATTGGATGCGGCATGGGAGCGACGTCGGTTGTATCAACTTCGCTCAGCAGGCTGACGTAGTCCAGAATAACCGTCAACTGCTCACCACAGGCGGCCAGTTCCTGTTCATTCAGAGTCAGTCGAGCCAATGAGGCAACCTTGCGTACTTCGGCGAGTTCCATAGTCTTTGATTTCCAGTGTAATCCGGTGCTCATTTGTGTTTTGTCAAGTTTAATCCTGGGGGAGCTGCCGGGGTTGGAGAGCACTAGCTCGAAACCCCGGGGCTTCCTTCGCTTCGCTCAGTCCAGCCCCGGCCACCCGACCCGGATTTTAAAGGCTGACAAAGCACAAGCCATTGAATTGAGGCTGGCTGGGTGCTTACCCCACGAGACGCGATCGGTCAGCGTTCAATCCGCAGCCTTATGTTTTTTTGTCCATTCGTCCATGTTCTCGACAAGCCGGTTGGTCAGGCTGAGTCCCACGGATCTTCGTGTCAGGAACATGACACCGTCAATGAGCGACACATCTCTGAGAGTCGCCGCCAGATTCGAAAGCTGCAATTCCTCCACCAGTTTGCTCACCTCGACACGTTCGGCTTCCTTGTGCAGCAGCCTGATGACGGCGGAGCAGGCGTTGATGTCAACGGTTTTCAGTTGTCCCATCCGCTGCCATGAAAAATATGCCGCACAAAACAGGCGTTGCGGCATTGCCAATTTGCCGAGCAGGCGTTCGACCCAGGTTTGATCGGTTTCCAGACTTCCGAGTGCGTATGTCCAAACGGCGGTCATCGTGGGAGCCGTGCGGATCGCCGTGACTCTGTCTTCCAGTTCGACTTCATGTTCTGCGTCACCCAATTGTGTAGACAAACGCAGAAAGGTGAAGAAGAAGATTCCTCCCTGGATTCCAAACGCCACGATAAATGCCTGAATCAATGAATCGACAAATCCGATGCGCAGGATCACTGCGAAAATCCCTGCTTCCAACAGCGACGCGACGAGGCCCAATCCGATCATCGCGGTGATCGCTCCGATCAGGAGACGATTCTGCTGCAACAGTTGATCAGAAAACCATCGACGGTATTCGTCTTTCTTCATGGTACGGGCTTCTGGCTGTGGACGGCTTCATTGCAGGGCGGCTTCAAAAAAAGCACCAGGAACCAAGAGTGCGGAGCACCCTCTGGGCCATGTGGCGATTGGTTCCTGACCCGTTTTTTAAAGCACGAAGGCGTGTAGTCTATGCGAAGTTGTGAACCATGCAAAACGAGCCCGGATTCCGCCTCCCAGTGGGTGCAGCCGCCGATTTCTGTAGGTCCTGCTTGCCGAGCAGGACTTCGCGGCCACGCCGCGACCAGCGACGAGTCGCGGTCGAAAGAAAGGCCACGCCGTGACGTGGAGCGGATGTGCGACCCATGGCGGTTCGCCTTGCGGCGAAAGTCCTTTCCGGCAGAAAGGACCTACCAAACACAGTCCTTTCCGGCAGAAAGG